>JAQIBZ010000214.1 GCA_027858815.1 Desulfobacteraceae bacterium | reverse complement strand
AAAAAGTGCGATATAGGGTTAAAAAAGCCTGCTTTTTGGATGTTATTCATTAAAATTCTACAGTTGGCTTGGTCCGACCCCAGCAACCTTGGCTGTTATAATCAAAAATCAAGGTGACCCCAAGTCCTCTTTAAAGTTTGTTGTATAAAGTCCTTCTTGAAATACCAAGAAGTTCAGCAGCCCTTTTTTTATTATTGCCTGTATAGACAAGGGTTTGTTTTATCATTTCTTTTTCAACATCACCCAACGGGGTCCCCATTGGAAATGAAAAGCTGCTCTGCTTTTTTTCCAACGATTTAATCCTGATCCTTTCCGGAAAATGCCTTTCAAGAAGTTTTTTGCCGTCACATTGCACCACAGCCCTTTGGATAAGATTTTTTAAATCCCTGACATTACCCGGCCAGTCATAAGCTTCAAGCATATGCATGCAGGAATCAGATATCCCGGAAATACGCTTATTCATATATTCCCCGTATTGATTAATGAAATGGCGCGTTAATAATTGTATATCCCCTTTTCGATCTCTAAGGGGCGGCAGATTGATGCAGAAAACATTTAATCTGTAATAGAGATCTTCTCTGAACTGACCGTTCATGACCGCTTCATGCAAATCCAAATTGGTTGCAGCAAGGATACGTACATCAGTTGAAATTTTGTTGCTGCCGCCTATTCTGTAAAATTCTCTGTTTTCAATCAACCGCAACAAACTGACCTGCACCTTTTCATTGGTGGTCGAGATTTCATCGAGAAAGACAGTGCCTTTTTCAGCTTTTTCAAAAATACTTTTCTTTTTTTCAGTTGCTCCCGTAAACGCTCCTTTTTCATGTCCAAACAATTCTCCAGGGACAAGATCGGTGGGAAGGGTACCAAGATGAACCGGCACAAAAGGCCGGGTTTTTCTATCTCCCATATTATGAATTGCCTGGGCGACCAGGTCCTTGCCTGTTCCTGTTTCTCCTGTTATCAGGACCGGCATGTCCATCATGGCGGCCCTGGTCGTTTGGTCATAAAGTTCTTTCATGATTTCGGAAATTCCGAGCAGCTTTCCGAAACCATTTTTTTTGACACCTGAGCTAAGAAAAAAGTTTTGAGAATAAAGGGGAATGTTTTTGTATGCAGAGGTGAGAAAAAATTTGAGATTATTGTCATCAAGCGGAAGCTTTGCGTATAGATAGCCTCCTGACTGCATGATCTCTATTGCCGTATTCAGCTGTTTGTCATTGACAAGGGTCAGAATCACAGTTCCGGGACTTCTTTGGGCAATCAACGATATTATATCCAGGGCATCTGAATCTGTTTCCATTGCGTCACCGGTTATGACAAGTATATCCAGATTTCTGGATTCAAACCATTCGATAAGCCTGTCCACGCGTGTTTCCCAATAAAAATAGGCGTTGTTGATACCTATGATTTTATGAAGCCGTTTGAACAGATCCTTGGATGTATCAACACAAAGCAGTGAAAAATCTTTCATATGTGCATCTTTTTTACATTATTTAAAAAAATACCAGGAACTGTGTAAAATTTAAACATAATAAATTTCAAGGGGAATTTCCCGATAAAGATAAGAAGATTAGTTTTTATAATTGGTTATACTTAAACAGCCGTATATGTCAACACATTGTATGTAAATAATCTATACACTACCCATCATGGCGGGCATGGTTTTAAACCGTATACTGCAAATGGATATCTATAAAATTTATTATAAATTCAAATATTTAAAAATATTATTACGGAGTGGCATACAGTTTGCATTTATCAATTGGGATACACTTGGGATACATAATTATAAATCAAATTTTAAATTATATATTTTTAAAAAAAAGGAGAGTTGTAATGAGCAAAATTTTTCAGGACCATGTTTTTACATCTGAATCAGTCAGCGAAGGTCATCCGGACAAAATTTGTGATCAGTTGTCTGATGCCATGCTTGATGCGTGTCTTAAAGCCGATCCTGAGAGCAGAGTGGCCTGTGAGACCACAACAACCACCAACCATGTCATGGAAATGGGTGAAATCACCTGTAAAGGGTTTAAGGATATTGATTCTGAAAAACTTGCCCGAGATGTGATTAAAAATATTGGGTATGACCAGCGGGAATATCAGTTCTGTTATGACACGTTTGATTTTGACTGCCGACTTCATGAACAATCTCCTGATATTTCCCAGGGTGTTTCCAAAGGAGAAGGGTTGTTTGAAGAGCAGGGTGCCGGGGATCAGGGGATGATGTTCGGCTATGCGTCAAATGCAACGCCTGATCTTATGCCTGCTCCTATATATTACAGCCACAAGCTGATGAAAACCTTCAGCGACCTGCGAAAAAGCGGCGAGATCGATTATCTTAGACCGGATTCCAAAGCACAGGTGTCGGTTAGATATGAAGATGGGGATCCTCAGGAGGTGACTTCCGTGGTGATCTCCCACCAGACGGATGAGGTGTCTTATAAGCGCATTAAAGATGATTTTATTGAAGTGATCAACAATGAACTGAACGGTACAGGGCTTATCTCTTCCAATACTGAATACCTTATCAACCCAACCGGGCGATTTGTTATTGGCGGGCCCCATGGAGATGCCGGGCTGACAGGACGTAAAATTATTGTTGATACTTACGGCGGGGTTGCCTCACACGGCGGCGGGGCTTTTTCAGGAAAGGATCCGTCAAAGGTCGATCGCTCTGCGGCCTATTATTCCCGCTACGCTGCAAAAAATATTGTGGCAGCCGGCCTTGCCAAACGTTGCGAAATCCAGGTTGCTTATGCCATTGGTATTTCCAAGCCGGTCAGCATAAATGTCAACACATATAATACAGGGATAATTGATGACAGTGAGCTTCAGAAGATACTTGAAACAGATGAAATATTTGATTTCAGGCCCGCAGCGCTTATAGAGGCTTTAAGCCTTAAGTATCCAGTCAATGGCTGGTCATATCAGGACACGGCGGCATACGGACATTTTGGCCGGGATATTTTTCCCTGGGAAAAGACAGACAAAGCTGAAGTTCTGAAGAATATCGCTTCAGCCTATATAAAAAAGAGGTAGAGAGATGGATTTTCATAGCGGAAAAAAGACTATTATTGGCATTGGGTCACCGGTGGTTGATCGTCTTGCCCACGTTGCTGATTCTTTTATTAATGAAAAGATTGACGGGAAAAAAGGGGGAATGGAACTGATCTCGGACGGGGATATTTCATCCATTCTTCAAAGCCTTGGAAAAGAGACATACCGGGCGCCCGGCGGGTCTGCCGGCAACACGCTTTTTACACTGGCAAAGCTGGGGATGTCGGCAGGGTTTTTAGGAAAAATGGGCGATGATGAAAACGGGACGTTTTATAAAGAAATGTTTAAACAAGCCGGAGGGGATGTAACCGGATTCAAAATCCACACTTCCGCTCCCTCAGCACTGTCTTTATGTCTTATCACACCGGATGCCGAGCGTACCATGAGAACCCACCTTGGGGCAGCAATGGCACTGTCGCCTGACGATATTACAGCCGAAGACTTTAAAGGATATACCCATCTCCATACGGAAGGGTATCTTTTATTTAACAGAGAACTGATCACCCACATACTGGAATGTGCCCGGGAGGCGGGATGCACCGTCAGTATGGACCTGGCATCATTTGAGGTCGTTGAAAACAGCAAAGATATTCTGCCGGATCTTTTGAAAAACTATGTTGATATTGTTTTTGCGAATGAAGATGAAGCCCAGGCCTTCACCGGCACAAGCGATCCGGAAACCGCCCTTGATCGGCTGGGTAAATACTGCCATGTATGCGCCTTAAAAATGGGAGAAAAAGGGGCATTCTTAAAACACAAAAATCGGACAGTTAAAGTCGAAGCCGTTCCCGTTCTTGAAGTTGTTGATACAACAGGGGCCGGGGATTTCTGGGCCGCAGGCTTTTTATACGGTTATCTTCGCCAAAAAGATTTAAAAGTCTGTGGCGATTTAGGAGCTGTTTTAGGGGCGGAAGTTGTTTCGGTCATGGGCGCATCTATCCCTGAAGAACGCTGGGAAATTATTAAAAATCAATTAACAGCAATTTAAATGAAACATCAAAACAAGTTATTTGGAGGTAAAAATGTCTGTTGTACAAACCGCTCACCTGAATATGGAAGCGCAAACATTTGGTGAAAGTCCAAACAAAGTCAGAAATACAGATCATTATGTGGATGAATATGTTCCATGTGTGGCGGATAAATGGGACGAACTCATAGACTGGGAAAGCCGCGCCAAAAGTGAAGGGGATTTTTTTATAGAAGTCCTCAAAAAAAAAGGAGCAAGACGGGTTCTTGATGTGGCCACCGGCACCGGATTCCATTCCGTGCGGCTTCTCAAGGCAGGCTTTGAAGTAGTAAGTACCGACGGCAGCCCGTCCATGCTTGCAAAGGCTTTTGAAAATGCCAAACAACAAGGTTACATCCTCCGCACGGTACATGCGGACTGGAGATGGCTCAACCGGGATGTTCATGGTGAGTTTGATGCAATTATATGCCTGGGTAATTCCTTCACCCACCTGTTTAAGGAAAGGGATCGGCGAAAATCCCTGGCCGAGTTTTACGCCATGCTTAAACATGATGGCACCCTTGTGATTGATCAGCGAAATTATGATTCCATTCTGGATAACGGGTACTCCTCAAAACATGCTTACAATTATTGTGGAAACAATATCAAAGTAGCGCCGATACATGTGGATGAAGGACTTACACGTTTCAGGTATGACTTCCCGGATAATTCCACCTTTCATTTAAACATGTTTCCGCTACGCAAGGATTATTTTAAAAGAATCATGCATGAAGTGGGTTTTCAGAGTGTTGAGACTTATGGAGATTTTCAGGAAAGTTATAAAGACGGAGAGCCTGATTTTTTTACCCATGTCGCAGAAAAAGAATATAAATTAGATGAACAAACAAAGGAAGATAAATGACAAAAAATATAGCCGTTGATACGACAAAGCAATATTATGACAGTAACGATGCCGACAATTTCTATTTTGAAATCTGGGGCGGCGAAGATATTCATATTGGTATTTATAAAGATAATAAAGAGACGATATTTGATGCAAGCCGGCGTACTGTTCAGGAAATGGCATCTCGCCTGAAAACCCTTGACGCATCTTCAAAAGTCCTGGATATCGGGTCCGGGTATGGCGGCGCGGCAAGATTTCTTGCCAAAAACTACAAGTGTCATGTGACAGCACTGAATCTCAGTTCTGTGGAGAATGAACGCAATCGCAAAATGACCAAAGAGCAGGAACTTGCGTCTTTGATTAAAGTCGTTGACGGAAACTTTGAATCCATCCCTGTTGAAGATGCCAGTTTTGATTTTGTATGGTCACAGGATGCCATTCTTCATAGTTCTGACCGGGAAAAAGTATGTGAAGAAGTAGCCAGGGTTTTAAAACCGGGGGGAGAATTTATTTTCACCGATCCCATGCAGGCCGATAATTGCCCGTCAGATAAACTCCAGCCGATTTATGACAGAATTCATCTGGAATCTCTTGGCACACCGGGTTTTTATCGTGATACTTTCAATAAGCTGGGGATGAAAGAACTATGCTATGAAGACCATTTGAAACAATTGTCAACACATTATTTCAGAGTGCTTAAAGAAACCGAAAAACAGGAAGACATACTAAAAGAAAAAGTCAGCAGTGATTATATTGCAAATATGAAAAAAGGACTCCAGCACTGGGTCGATGGCAGTGAAAAGGGTTATCTTGCCTGGGGCATATTCCATTTTGTAAAACCCGGACCCAAGAAGAAAGATAAGTAATTTGATTTTGTAATTTTAAATTGTGCGATCGGGGTCGGACCACGCTAACTGTTTGGATTTAAATCGTATACGCTTAAAATAATCAGTAAAATTGAGGCTATATTGACTTTTTTAAAGGCAAAAAGAGCATTATAGTACTTTATATGGCGGGTGTGCCTTTTTTATATCTCGTTTTTTTGGGAGCAAAAAGTGCGATATAGGGTTAAAAAAGCCTGCTTTTTGGATGTTATTCATTAAAATTCTGCAGTTGGCTTGGTCCGACCCCAGCAACCTTGGCTGTTATAATCAAAAATCAAGGGTGACCCGTCCTTTAATGGGTGACCCCAAGGCCCCCCCCAAGACCCTCTCTCTTGTATATTACCGTAAAATTTATAAGACTCCTGCTTTTCGTCAGTGCCAACTGGGAGTATAGGTAAGGGGACTGTCGGTTCATCGTTTTCCCTTTTTTGAACAAAAATAAATTTGTCAGGAAGTATATCTTAAAAGTAGTTTTTTTTAAAGATAATTATCCGTTACCATCGTGTTAAAAAAATATATTTATGGTAGGTCAATCCTTTAATGCAAGTTGTGTTTTAATTTTCTAAAGACCATTTTTTAGTTCGCATTTATAAAAAAGATTTATTTTATCCTTACCATTTTATATCGTCTAAATACCATAACCTAAAAATATATCAGCCAATAACGGTTAAGAAAAAAATCAGTGAAAAAAGAAGAACTTTTATCAAAATTCGGTTTTAGCTTCTCAAAGGGAGGCGCGCACTCATCTCGCACGATCATGCTGGAAGACTTGGATCTGCTTTTTGATGCAGTTGCCGATCCAGCGGCTTCGAAAGACGAATATTTTTCCTCAATCATAAACGATAACTGCCTGAAAAAGAGATCCGTCAGAACAAGGCAATTAACTGCGCGGCATTTGGCAGACTTATATGCATTAGATCCTTCAATTGCCCTGTTCCGGGTTCTCCGGTTTTTCTGGCAACGGGATAAAGGAGGGCGACCTTTGATTGCACTGCTCTGTGCTTACGCAAGGGATTCTATTTTAAGTTCCAGTACGCCTTTTATTTTGAATTTTTCGGAAGGCAACATAATCCGCCGGGAAGCATTGGAAGAATTCATAGACGACAAAGAATCTGATCGTTTCAGCAAAGCAACGCTTAAATCTGTTGCCCAGAATATCAATTCATCATTTACCAAATCCGGCCATCTCACCGGGAAGGTTAAGAAAATACGCACAAAGGCGATTCCAACGCCAGGCGCAGCAGCCTATGCTTTACTTTTAGGTTATCTCTCCGGGTTGCGCGGTGAATCTTTATTCAATTCAGAATATACTCGCCTGCTTGACTGTCCATCACATCGAACCATTGAACTGGCGGAAATCGCATCCCAAAAAGGATGGATCGTGTTTAAACGCATCGGCAATGTAATGGAATTGTTGTTTCCCAGCCTATTAACCACTCAGGAAATGGATTGGATACGTGAGCAAAATTAAACGGTTGATACAGTCATATAACAAATTTATCTCCATACCCTGGAGAAGTGATGCGGCACCGATGCAGCGGGTAATTTTCTGTGTTTATAATGAAAATGACGAATTAAAACTCAGGGCAAGAATCGAAGAATTTGAGCTCGTGACAAAAGCAGCCGGGCACAACTGGCATGTTTTTGATTTAACCGATTCCTTTGCAAATTGGCTTTCTAATGAACCCTATGCAAAAAGTTATTTTAAAAACCCCGAACTTCTTTCAACGCACCTGCCGGGTTATATGGCATTCATTACAAATCAGTTTGAAGAATTTTTAATGGAAAACAAAGCAGATGCCAATACAGTCGTTGCTGTAAAAGGTGTTGGGTCTCTTTTTGGATTTTTAAAAGTCAAAGACGTGGTCGATCAACTGGCCCCTTTGGTCGAAGGTAAATTAGTCGTCTTTTTTCCAGGCAGCTATGAAAACAATAATTACAGATTACTTGATGGCTATGATGGCTGGAATTATCTGGCCGTACCGATAACAGCGGATAAGGAGTACTAAGGAAAAATGATAAAAAACAGAGCCATTTATCTAAAAGATCCGTCCACCCAGAAACTGATTAATCAGGGCGTGGCAAACGTCAATGATGATATGACCACCCAGGCCCAATCAGTCCTCCGATACGAACTCGATACCTTTGTTTGTGATGGTCAATATGAAAAAGGATTGGCACATATTCTCCAAACTTATTCGAGCAATATCGATCAGGCGGAACAGCCGGGTGTTTGGGTAAGCGGGTTTTTTGGTTCTGGAAAGTCTCATCTTGTAAAAATGCTCCGTGCTCTCTGGGCAGATACCACATTTGAAGACGGTGCGTCCGCTCGCGGAATCGCTACCCTTCCAAATTCGATCAAAGAACTTCTCAAAGAACTATCCACGCAGGGCAAAAGACATGGCGGACTTCATGCTGCATCCGGCACATTGGGTGCCGGTGCCAGTGGCAGCGTGCGTTTGGCATTGATAAGAATCATATTTAAATCAGTCGGCCTGCCGGAACAATACCCGGTAGCACGTTTTGTCATGTGGCTTAAATCAGAAGGCATTTATGATGAAATCTGCAAGCATGTTGAAAATAACGGATATAACTGGCAGACCGAAATTGACAATTTTCATGTTGCCGAAGGCTTATATGAAGCCCTTTGCGTAGTTAAGCCGAAAGTATTTTCTCGAGATAACAGCGCTGTTGAAATCATGACCCGTCTGTATCCAAATGTTTCGGATATCAGCAATGATGAAATGATTAAAAGCATTCGGGATGCCTTGACTCGTGATGGAAAGTTCCCCCTATCGCTCATTGCCCTTGATGAAGTGCAGCAATATATCGGAGAGGGAGACCCTGAGCGTTCCAATGCCGTTCAGGAAGTGGTGGAAGCATGCTGTAAGCAGATCGGCGGCAAACTTTTATTTGTGGGGACCGGACAAACTGCCGTCACCGGGACGCGCAATCTGAAAAAACTTGAAGGCCGTTTTACGGTCCGCATTGAATTGTCTGATACTGATGTGGACACTGTCATCCGAAAGGTCGTTTTAGCCAAAACCGCTGAAGCCATTCCGCTTATAAAAAAGAAAATGGAAACGAATCTCGGAGAAATCTCCAGACATTTAGCAGGCACAACCATCGGCCATCATCAGGATGATATTCCCTGTTTTGAAAAGGATTACCCTATTCTTCCGGTCCGCCGACGCTTTTGGGAAAACACGCTGCGGGTGCTGGATCAAACCGGAACCGAAAGCCAGCTCCGTAATCAGCTCAGCATGATCCATAAAGTGATCCAGAGCAATCTGGATGAGCCCTTAGGAAATGTCGTGCCGGCGGATTATTTATATTTTGACTCAGCGGATAAGTTGCTCCAATCCCGTATCCTGCCACGAAAAATTCATGAAAAGACCATGAAATGGGTCAGCGGAACGGCAGATGAAAGATGTACGTCCCGTGCATGTGGGATTATTTTTCTGATCAATAAGTTGGGGGGGAAAAACAACGAAATCGGAATCAAGGCAACCATCGATTCTATTGCCGATTTAATGGTGGATGATCTTTCAGTAGGCAGTAGCAACCTGCGAAACAAACTTCCTGCTTTACTTGATAAATGTGAACTTTTAATGAAAGTCGGGGATGAATACCGCATCCAGACAGAAGAAAGCGCAGCATGGAATGATGAATTTCAAAACCAACGCAGTCAATTGGCAAATACAGCCCATCGTATTGAGGCAGAGCGGGTTGATCGCATCCGTGCAGGATTTTCAATATTAGTCAAAAAATTATCCCTTACTCAGGGCACTTCCATTGTCAGTCGCGATATTTTTCCGGTTTTTGACGCACAATTGCCGAGTGATCACACTCAGAAAATTTATATCTGGATCAGAGACGGTTGGCGTGACCCTGAAAATACAGTTCTCGCAGATGCCCGGCAGGCTGGGAATCACTCGCCAACGGTGTTTGTCTATATACCCAGACGTTCTGCGGATGATCTCAGGCACAATTTGCTTGTTTATAAAGCAGCTCATTCCACTCTGGAAATTCGAGGGGTGCCCAATACTCCGGAAGGCCAGGAAGCACGTTCTGCAATGAAAACTACCCGTCAGAGTGCAGAAGCAAAAATAAATGAACTTTTGGGAGAAGCGTTTTCAGGTGCCCGTGTTTTTCAGGGTGGTGGCAATGAAATCATTGGAAACAACTTACAAGAAATGGTCCTTGAAGCTGCAAAAAATGCCTTAATTCGCCTTTATGATCAATTTCAAATATCAGACCATAAAGGATGGGACAAAGTCTATTCAAATGCTAAGAAAGGTGCACCAGATGCTTTAAAAGCAGTGGGTTTTGACGATGAAGCTTCCAATAACCCGGTGTGTAAAGCCATTATGGGTGCTATCGGCAGCGGGAAAAAAGGGGCGGAACTCCGTCAGCACTTTGAAACCCCGCCCTTTGGGTGGTCCCGGGATGCGGTGGACGGCGGGCTGCAGGTGCTTCTGGTGGCCGGCCTGATTCGCGCCGCGGACGATCATGGCAAGCCCGTTGATCCGCGTGAGCTGGAACGCAAAGCCATGGGAAAAGCCCTGTATAAAATTGAGGCGACCACCGTGACAACGGCCCAGCGCATTCAGATCCGTAAAGTCATGCAAAAAATCGGCTGCCAGGCCAAATCCGGGGAAGAACTCATCATGGCCCCGCAATTTATTGATAAACTGTTGAATCTGGCATCGTGTGCCGGGGGTGATGCGCCCAAACCCGTTTTGCCGGATACGTCCGCATTAAATGAAATCCGCCTGCTGGCCGGCAACGAACAGTTACTGGCGATTTATACCCAGCGCGATGAATTTTTCCGGGCCATTGATCAATGGAAAGATTTGGCAGACCGCATTGAAAAACGCCTCCCGGCATGGGAAACCCTCAAAGCGCTGCTTACCCAGGCCCGGGAATTAAAAGATGGGGACGTCTATTCCGCCCAGGTGGCCAAAGTTGAAGAACAGCGCCTGTTGCTGTCCGATCCGGACCCGGTGTCGCCCTTGATCTTAAATGTGACCCAGACCCTGCGCGACGCGCTAAATGATCTGGACGCGCAATATCAGAAAAATCACGAAAACGGTATGAACCGGTTAAGAGAAGATGACAACTGGAAACAACTGGAACCGGAGCAACGCAATCATCTCCTGTCAGAACAAATGCTGACGGAAAAAACAAAACCGGAGATAAATGTACAGACCACAAATGATGTACTGGTCACATTACGAAAATTCCCGTTGCCTATGTTAATTGATCGGGTGGCGGCCATGTCCTCCCGGTTTGACAAAGTCATTGAAGCCGCCGCCGTTTTAATGGAGCCGGAAGTTAAATTCGTCAAAGTTCCCCGGCGAACCCTTAAAACAGATGATGATATTGACGCATGGATCAAGGAAACAGGACAACTGCTCAGGTCTGCCTTGAATCAGGGACCGATTGCGATTAAATAGGAGCTGCGTTATGCGAACCGCCCGGAAAGGGGGTCGGATTACCCGCAATGGTATTGCGCCATTTTTTGGTCCATTTTAATCAAACAATGGTTCAAGAATGGATTTGTACCATTTGACCAACTCTTAAAATGTGCAAATATCCATGAAAGTGCACCGATAATTGCACCCGGGCCGATGTAGGGCCAATTTTTTTTAAATGGCCCGCAAAATGGTTTCGGACCATTTGATGAACCGAATGTGAATTCACATTCCCGATCACATTAAAATTGGTTTAATGTGACATTTAATGTGAATCCATCATTAAAAAGCCATTAAATGCGCATTTTAATGCTCACGCGCAATGAATGTTGCAATAAAAACGTAAATTTTAATGCAGATCAATGTCGGGAATGAAATCCCGACCTACCAAAAAAGAATTCGTCATCGTAGGCCGGGATTCTTTCCCGGCAACTCTGAGGTGTTATGCAGCCACTGGAAAAAGCACTCCGAAACAAACTGGAACGTACTGTCAAGGACGCCCGGGACATCGCCGAGGAAGCGGCCAATGCATCCTTAAATCAACTTGGCGTGGGCGAGGCCAAGCCATTTTCACATCTTACTGAAGATGATCGGAAACTGAGGGTTCAATTGCGTGCCCATGGCCGTCAGTTGGGTGATAATCGCAACGGTGATACTCAAGTTCAAGAGATTGAGAGGCTCATTGAAGAAGTGGCTTATGAGCACTGGCACCGCATGCTATTTGCTCGATTTTTAGCAGAAAACAACCTGCTCATGTATCCGGACCCGGATGATCCGGTCCCTGTTACCCTTCAGGATTGTGAAGATCTGGCCCATGATGAAGGTGCCAAAAATGGGTGGGAACTGGCAGCAAAATATGCCGCGCGCATGTTGCCCCAGATTTTCCGGATCGATTCACCAGTGTTTCAACTCACACTACCGCCGGAACACCAGCAAAGGTTGGAGCGCCTCATAGCCGATTTATCAGTAGATGTTTTTACTGCTTCTGATTCCTTGGGCTGGGTATATCAGTTCTGGCAGGCCAAGAAGAAGGAAGAGGTCAACGCATCAGAAGTAAAGATCGGCGCCCGGGAACTCCCGGCGGTGACCCAGCTTTTTACAGAACCCTATATGGTGTCTTTTCTTTTGGATAATTCTTTGGGGGCCTGGTGGGCGGCAAGGCGCTTAAGTGAAGCTGATCTGAAAAATGCACAAACAGAAGAAGAACTTCGTCAAAAAGCATCCCTTCCTGGTGTGCCTTTGGAATACCTTCGGTTTGTGAAAGTAGAAGCGGCTTCCAGCCGCTTGAAAGAAATCGACTATTTCCATAAAGACGAAGAGATAGCCAACCTTTCAGGAAATCTTCCTCATTGGAGACAGGAAGGCGTTACCTACTTTGTCACTTTCCGAACCTCCGATTCTCTCCCACAGGAAAAGCTGAAATCATGGCAAACTGAAAAAGACGAGTGGCTAAAACAGCATCCTGAACCTCACGATGAAAAAACAAAAAAAGAGTTCTATGAAAAATTTTCCAACCGTATCCAAAAATGGCTCGATCAGGGTTATGGCGAATGTTTGCTCAAACACGCTGAATATAAAACGATCGTTGAAAATGCGTTAAAACATTTTGACGGTGATCGTTATGACCTGGATGATTTCGTGGTAATGCCCAATCATATCCATGTCTTGGTAACTCCCAAGGGTGGACATGATCTCTCAGGGATTCTTCATTCATGGAAGTCATTCACTGCAAACGAAATTAATAAGGCAGCACGAAGAAGCGGTGTTTTTTGGCAAAAGGAATCTTTCGATCATATTGTCCGGAATCCGGCGCAATTGGAGAAAATAAGGCTGTATATCAGGGGGCACTCTGCTTGTAAGAGAAGTGGAAGTGGAAGCGACTTCCAGTCGCTTGATAAAAAGCGGCAGGATGCCGCTTCCACTATTTGGCAACCAGCTGCCGGCACATTTGGCGGGTGGCCGAAGTATTTAAGTGAACTTAAAACCCTTGACCCCTGCTGTGGGTCTGGCCATTTCCTGGTAGCGGCTTTTTTAATGCTGGTGCCCATGCGTATAGAACTCGAAGACCTGACCGTCCGTGAGGCAGTGGATGCGGTGCTGCGGGAAAATATCCATGGCCTAGAAATTGACAAACGCTGTGTGGAATTGGCTGCCTTTGCCTTGGCGATCGAGGCATGGAAGTATCCTGACTCTGGTGGTTACCGTCAATTACCGGAAATGAATGTGGCATGTTCCGGATTGTCCGTGAGTGTGCCCCGATCCGAATGGGAAAAATTGGCTAATGGGGACTCCAAGCTTCGCCTGGCCCTGGTCGGCCTTTATGAGGAGTTTAAATATGCGCCTGTGCTTGGCAGTTTGATTGATCCCATGCGCACTGCCGTGGCAAAATTGGTGCAGTGGGATGGACTGGCCACGGCTGTTGAAACAGTTTTGCAAAAAGATCGGGCGTTCGAGGAGCGGGAAATCGGCGTGACTGCTCAGGGATTGGCAAAGGCCGCGCAGATTTTGGCTGGTAAATATTATTGGATGATTACCAATGTGCCTTATCTGAAGAGGGGCAAGCAAGGTGAAACGCTAAGAAAATTTAGTGAAAAACATTACCCGAAAAGCAAAAACGATTTGGCGACTGTGTTTCTGGATCGTTGTCTGGAATTGTCTAAAAAGGGTGGCTCCACGAGTATTGTGCTTCCGCAGAACTGGCTGTTTTTAACCAGCTACAAGAAATTCAGAGAAAAATTACTTAAAAACGATACCTGGCATTTGATTGCACGATTAGGGTCTGGGGCGTTTGAGACAATTAGTGGAGAAGTGGTTAAGGCAATTCTGATTTCATTGAGTCGGGGTGAAGAAGTAGCTATGTCGCCCAGATCTGGTTACTTTTACGGCCTGGATGTCTCTGAACCATATAATGCCGAAGAAAAAGCCACGGGATTATTGACAAGTGAAATCAAAGGCGTGGAACAGGCCAAACAATTGGATAATCCAGATGCAAGGGTGGTGTTTGATGATCTTTCAAATGAAGTTTTATTAGCCAATGTGGCTGATTACGGTAAAGGAAGCACTACCGGAGATTGCCCAAGATTTTTAATGAATTTTTGGGAGTTTCCAAAAGTCGCTGATACACATGTTTACTGGCTTAATTCTCCAAACGGGTTATCGCCCTGGTCAGGGCGTGGGCAAGTCTGCAAGGTCCCATTAGATGACGTTGAACTGAACTCTCAACTTGGATGTAGGTTGCATGGTCAAAATGTTTTCAATCGTAAAGGCGTGGTTGTGAACAAAATGAAAAAATTAGAGCCATTTTTATATTCAGGTTCAGCTTTTGATGATAACGTATGTCCTATTTGCCCAACGAATAATAGCGCCATTCCAGTAATATGGGCATATGTTGAATCGAGTGATTTTCATGACAATGTTCGCGCTGTCGATCAATCCCTTAAAGTAACGGCTGCAACAATAACCAAAGTCCCATTCGACCTCGACCACTGGACCAAGGTCGCCGAAGAAAAATACCCCAACGGCCTGCCAAAACCATACTCCGACGACCCCACCCAATGGATTTTCCATGGCCACCCAAGCGGCTCGGTGATCTGGGATGAAGAGAAAAAGCGACTGGAAGTCGCTTCTACATTGCGCACTGATGCTACTGTTTTGCAGGTTGCTGTTGCTTGCCTCCTTGGTTACCGATGGCCTGCGGAACTGGAGAGTGGAAGCGGCTTCCAGCCGCTTGAAAACAAGCGCCAGGATGGCGCTTCCACTATGGAACTTTCTGATGAATCCCGTGCCTGGGTGGAGCAAACAAGGGAGCTACTGCCTTTTGCCGATGAAGACGGCATTGTCTGTATTTCGCCATTGCGCGGCGAATCTTCCGCCGCTGACCGGTTGATCAATCTCTTGGCCGCTGTGTGGGAAAGTGGAAGAGGCTTCCAGCCTCTTGATAAAAAGCGGCAGGATGCCGCTTCCACTGCCACTTTTCAAAATTGGCTTGGCCAGCTCCTTAAAAATAGCGACCATGTAGGCAAAACCCTGGATACCTGGCTGCGAGACAAATTTTTTATTCAGCATTGCAAGCTATTCCACCACCGACCTTTTATCTGGCATATCTGGGACGGAATGCATGACGGGTTTGCTGCTCTTGTGAATTATCACAAACTGGATTACAAAAACCTGGAAACCCTGATCTATACCTATCTGGGCGATTGGATCACCCGCCAGAAACAGGATATTGCAAACGGCATTGATGGTGCTCAGGAAAAATTGGCTGCGGCTGAATCATTAAAGAAAAAACTGGAGCTGATTCTCGAAGGAGAAGCTCCCTATGATATCTTTGTCCGCTGGAAACCCATCGAAAAACAACCCATGGGCTGGAACCCGGATCTAAACGACGGTGTTCGTCTCAATATCCGTCCCTTCATGTCCGTTCCCGATTTGGGTAAACGCGGCGCCGGGTGTTTACGCGACAAGCCCAATATCCACTGGAAAAAAGACCGGGGCAAGGATGTAAAATCCGCTCCTTGGTATCATCTTGGCCCCCAATATGGCGGCAACAAAGGTGACCGTATCAATGACCATCATTTAAGGCTGGCTGAAAAAAGCGCCGCACGGGAGGCGGGATCATGAGCACAAAAAAAGAAATAGACCGGCTGACCATCAAAGGTTTCAAATCCATCAGGAACCTTGAAAAATTTACGCTCGGAAACTTAAATGTGCTGATCGGCGCCAATGGTGCCGGTAAGAGCAATTTCGTTTCCTATTTTCGTATGCTCGGCGAGATGGTCGAAGGCCGGCAGCAAAGCTGGACGCGCAATCAGGGATCGTCAGACCGTATTGTCAGCTTTGGGGTGAAGGAAACGAGCAAGATTGAGTCTTTCATCGAATTCGCATTGAATGGATACAGATTCACGCTTGAACCTACGATTGACGGCGGGTTCTCTTTTGCAAATGAGGAATTATTCTTCAAGGGACCACATTACGGGCCTAAATGGATAAAATTAGGTGCCGGACACCTGGAAGCAAAACTCAAGGAAGAATTCGAAAAATTGAATAAAGGAAGCGTGGCGGATTATTGCTACAGCTCCATTTCCAGTTGGAAAGTCTACCATTTCCATGATACCAGCGACACCGCTGGAGTTAAACGAATTGGCTCGCTTCATGATAATGAATATCTACGATCAGATGCATCCAACCTGTCTGCCTTTTTATATCGACTGAATAAGGAACACCCCAAAGTCTACCAGCAGATCCGCAAAACCACACGCCTTGCCATACCTTTTTTTGATGACTTTGTTCTCAAGCCACAATCACTTGAATCAGAAGAACAACAGATCCGGCTTCTCTGGCGGCAAAAAGACAGTGATTATGCATTCTGGCCAAACCAGTTATCAGATGGCTCCATCCGGTTTATTTGCCTGGTTACGGCATTGTTGCAACCGGACCCGCCTTCCACGATTATTATCGACGAACCGGAGCTCGGCCTCCATCCATATGCCATTTCCCTATTGGGTGGCCTGCTGCGCTCGGCCTCAAAACGGATGCAATTGATCGTCTCGACTCAGTCCGTGCCTTTGGTTAATGAATTTTCAATCGATGACCTTGTTATAGTTGAGAGGGAACAAGGAGAGACGATCTTCAAGCAATATTCTGAACAAGACTTTAAAACATGGCTGGAGGAATACTCGGTCGGTGAACTTTGGGAAAAGAACATTTTGGGGGGGAGGCCGACCAAATGATTAGGGTGCATGTGATCTGCGAAGGCCAAACCGAGGAAATGTTCATTCACCAAGTGCTCGCCAACTATTTTATTTCTCGTGACATCTATCTTTATCCATCTCTGATCGGAAAACCCGGGCATAAAGGGGGTAATTTTAAATTTGAACGGCTTCTGACGGATCTGCGCATCCGGCTACAAGGTGATCCGGACGCCTACTGTACGACTTTTTTTGATTTCTATGGCCTACCCAACAACTTCCCCGGGAAAACGGAATCACAACAGAAAATCAACAGTCAGGAGAAGTCGGACTGCCTGCTGCATATGCTTTCTGATGCCTTAAAGGAGAAATTGACAAAAGATCCTCTGCGCCGCTTTATTCCCTACATACAGATGCATGAATTCGAGGCGCTTTTATTCAGTGACCCGGCCGCATTGGCGCAAGGTATCGACCGAAACGAGCTGGAACGTCGCTTTAGAGGTATACGGGAAAAATTTGATTCACCGGAGGAAATCAATGATAACCCTGAAACGGCCCCGAGCAAACGCATCATAAGGATTT
Source organism: Desulfobacteraceae bacterium (assembly GCA_027858815.1). Lineage (GTDB taxonomy): Bacteria > Desulfobacterota > Desulfobacteria > Desulfobacterales > Desulfosalsimonadaceae > SURF-3. The sequence continues at coordinate 29,751 of JAQIBZ010000214.1, read as the reverse complement.
ATTCAGAATATGATAAACCGATACATGGTTCACTGGCTGCGCTGGAAATCGGTTTGGATAAAATGCGCGGCGAATGCCCGTTATTCAATGACTGGTTAAATCGCCTTGAGGCTCTGGCATGACATTGGTGAATGAAATATTAACGGAAGCGATCCGGAGTGCTGCCATTTATAACCCGGAAATTCAAGTAGCACCGGCATGCATACTTTGGCCGGACCGCGACTGACAGTTTGAAGCAGTGATACCAGGCCTGCAGGCCGAGTTGTCTGAACTCCTGGCCCTTGGCGACTAAGCACCGGAAAAACGCATCGGTCCGGGGGATTGGTTATAAGAATGGACTGAAACCAAATGGGGACTTGGCTTCCGAAACAGATTGGAACGAGGCCAGGATTGACGCCCGTACCACCAAACTGGTGGATCAGGCCATGCGCTTATTCAAACTCTAAAAGATGTTGCATGTTTATGCTTTAAGTTAATTGCCGATCGCAATTAACTATTTAAAATCCGGCCATCTAAGTTGTTTTTAACAACTTAGAAACATTTATTTTGCATAGTAACTTTTTAAATGTTATTGTACAAAAAAAAGTTATTATATCTCATGGAAAATTTAGCACATCGATTTATTGAATACATCACTAAGCTGGCCGGCATGCCTGTCACCTGGGGCAAAGCTGTATCCAGACCATTGCCTCACTACTTGAATCAACAATATGCGTTGCGGAAACTCACTGTTGGTAAACGGGCTTTCCTGGGAATCATGATCAAAGATATCGAAAACTTTCGTCCCGCCGCATTTGAAAAACACCTGCGCCAGATCATGGCAAATGATGCTTTTGATGATTTCTGCCTGATTGCTCAGGAGTTGCCGGGATACACCCGTCGCCGTTTGATCGAACGGCATATTCCTTTTGTGATACCCGGACAACAGTTGTATTGGCCGGAATTGGGGGTTGCTGCGCAAGCCCGAAAAACAGCAAGGGCACCGGCTAAAACGGAAACGTTCACACCGGCGACCCAGGCGGTTCTGATTTATGCGCTCAATGGCGGGATAAAAACACCGACCACCCCCAAGGAATTGGCCGGCAAACTGGGTTATGCCGGAATGTCTATGACACGGGCGCTGGATGAGATCGAAGGAAGCGGTTTGGGTCAAATAACCCGTGAAGGCCGTGAACGGTTGCTTGATTTTCCCACTGACGGACGCACCTTGTGGCAGGAAGCCCTGCCGTATTTGCGTACCCCGGTGCGTAAAATACTCCGTATAAAGGAGGATCATCTGCCGCCAGATCAGCGGATGAAAGCGGGCGAAATCGCACTTGCGGACCTGAGTATGCTGGTTCCGCCGAATGAACCGGTCTATGCATTGGGCCGCCGTGACTGGAAAAAGCTCGCGGACCGGGTTGAGCAGATTCCTGTTGAAGACACAGGTACTTGCCGCATAGAGTTGTGGCGGTATGACCCGGCATTGTTTGTAAAAAACAATCGCGTGGACCATTTTTCTCTCTATCTCAGCCTGCAGGATGAAGAAGATGAACGCCTGGAAATGGCATTAGTGGAAATGATGGAGAAGACCTTATGATTCGTTATGCGTCTCTCTTCTATCTTTTGTCGTCGACAAGAGGAGCTCAATGAAAAAACAAGACATTTTTGACCTGATAGCCAATGGCGAGAATTCCGGCGTTGAATTCAAGCGGGATGACATCCGGCCCGAGCAGTTGGCCAGGGAAATTGTGGCCCTTGCCAATCTCAAAGGCGGCCGCATTCTTTTGGGCGTGGAAGATGACGGAACCATCTCGGGCATTTTTCGCAAGAACTTAAGCGAATGGGTGGCGGATACGGTATTTGGCCGGTATGTGCATCCGCAGATTCTGCCCTATTACGAAGAAGTCGCCATGGGGGAGGGCCGTCGGGTGGCCGTGATCACCATCGGCCCCGAAATCTTCAAACCCTATGTGGTAAGGGCCAATGACCGGGAAACAGCCTATGTACGGATCGGCAGTGTGACCCGGCCGGCCTCCCGGGAACAACTTTTAATGCTTGGTGCGGCTTCCGGTGCGGTGCACCCGGAAATTATGCCGGTAAACCGCACGTCCATTGATTCTCTGGATATGGCCCGGTTGGAGAACTATCTGCGAGATATTCTGCGGGACCCGGAAGTGCCTGGTGAAAGAAATGCCTGGATTGACCGACTGAAAGCTTTGGGGTTTATGACGGACAGCGTTGCGGATGCACCGGTTTGCACCATCGCCGGACTGGTGCTGTTTGGCGTCAAACCCCGGCAGACATTGAAACATTCCGGCGTCAGACTCATGTTTTTTGACTCGCTGGACAAAGAATATCAGGCTCGGCTGGACAAAGTGATAGATGCCCCTTTGGTGGGACGGTTTCAGGTGGGAAAAGCCGGAAAAACACTCATCGACGCTGGCTTGATCGAAAAAACCCTGGAAACAATGGAACCTTTTGTGACCTTGGAACCCGACAGCATTGACGAAAATTTCCGGCGGGAAAAAATCTGGTTTTATCCCTACGAAGCCCTTCGGGAATTATTGGTTAATGCCCTGGCCCACCGGGATTGGTCCCGATTTGTGGATGTTGAAATCGTCGGATATAAAAACCGCCTTGAAATTATCAGCCCCGGCGCACTGCCCAATGCCATGACCATTGATAAAATGCTTGCCGGTCAACGTTCGGCCAGGAATCATATCATTGTGGAAGTGCTGAGGGATTATGGGTATGTGGACGCCCGAGGCATGGGGGTGCGAACCAAGGTTGTGCCGGCGTTGAAGGCGGTGGGAGTGGAACCGATTTTTAAGGTCACGGATGATTATTTGCAAACCACCATTCAACAGGTAAAAGGTCAGTTTGAACTTATAAATAGACCTTTAAGCCCACAAGCCACAGGTGATATCGCGGAAAAACAAAGGGTAAAAGGTCACATAAAAGGTCAGGGTGACCCGATAAATGACCTTTTAAAAATCCATGCTGACCTTATAACTGCCATCCGGAAAGATCCGCAAAGCGATTATCTTCAATTGGCGGAAAAGGTGGGGGTAAGCGCCTCGACCATCAAACGGCATATTCAGAAACTCAAGAAAGCCGGAATTTTGCACCGTATCGGGTCGCGGAAGCAAGGGCGATGGGAGGTCGGACAAAAATGAGGGTGCTTGATCATCTCCTGAAAGCTGTCCGTGACGCCGCTGTTTTTAATCCCGAAGTCCAGTCAGCACCTGCCTGTATCCTTTGGCCGGATCGGGACCGGCAATGGGAAGCGATAATCCCTTATCTGCAAAATGAACTGCCGGAACTGTTTGTCCTGGGCGAATACGCACCGGACAATCAAAAAGGACCGGCGATCTGGCTGCGGTGCGTGATTGCCGGTAAAGTGGAAAGGTTTGACATTGCGCGGGAGAATCCGCCCATCTTATATTTGCCGGGCGTGGGCCGTCAGGACCTCCGGGCTGTTGAAAGCTGCCCGGATTATTTAAAACCCCTGGCGGAATTGCAATATCGCGGGGTGATATGGTCCCAGGTCAATGCAAAGGACTGGACGGTCATGGCGTTTTTGAAGTCCGATCAGGGCGGATTGGGGCTGGATGTGGCCCGGGATAATGACACCAAAAATGCCATGCTGCTGGGCTTGTATCCGCTGATGGATGAACCCGTTGACTTTTTAAAAGGCAAACATCTGGACAAGGATTATTTTAATACCTTGTTAACCAGTGGTGACCCGGTTCGGGATCTACTGCAATGGCTGGACCAGGGGGATGCATTCCGTTCCGGACGGGGTGAAAATGAATTCACGGCATTTGTGAGTGTCTGCAAATCACAATTTGCATTTCACCTGGAAAATGACGGCGCCCTGATCGGCGTTGAAAAACTTGCCAGACATGAAGGTCCCTGGCATGGCGCCTGGGAACGGTTCTGCGAGGCGCCGCACAAATATCCGAATATCCCCGGCCAGATCAAAAAATGTGCCCTGCCGCCAGTGGATTTGTTTTCAAATGCCGAGTCCCACGGCGCATGGCCCCAATGGAATGAAAGTGCGGAAACCCGTCTTCGCAATGACCTGAAGCGCCTTGAAACTTTTCCGGACCATAAAGCCCGCAAGCAGCTTCTGGATCTTGAAAAAAAACACGCGGACAGACGCAAACTGGTTTGGGCGGAACTGGGACAGGCCCCGCTTGCTCGGGCGCTGGCACATTTGGCGGTTCTGGCACGAATAACCGGGGACAGCTTAACCGCAGGTACTATGGATGACATTTCCGCGGGGTATGTAAATTCCGGATGGCGTGCCGATGAAGCAGTTATGCAGGCCCTTTTGTTGGTTTCAGACAATGATGACGCGGATGCGGTTTTTGCTGCCATTCGGGCCGTATATCTGCCATGGGCGGAAGAAGCCGCACGGTATCTGCAGAAAATAGCAGATCAGTATGGTTATCCCGGGGGACCACTTGAAAAATCCAAATTGTCGTCCTATTCAGCAGGCGAATGTATTTTGTTTGTTGATGGTCTTCGATTTGATGTGGCCAAACGGTTATCTGAAAAACTGGATCATGCCGGATGCCAGGTGAGTGAAAAACCGGTATGGGCCGCACTTCCCAGTATCACCGCCACCGGAAAACCCGCTGTGTCACCGGTTAAAATGCAGATACGCGGCCTGGAAACCAGCGTTGATTTTGAACCCAACGACAAGGACGCCGGGCAATCCCTTAAAGGCGGATATCACTTTAAAAAATTGCTGAAAGATTCGGGCTGGGAAGTCATTGATTCTAAAAGCGTTGGAGATAAGCAGGCGCGAGGGTGGACCGAATTCGGCAATATTGACCATGAAGGCCATGAAAAAGGGTGGAAATTATCGAAGTATATCGACGGCTATTTAAATGAAATACAGGACCGCATTCTCCGGTTGCTGGATGCCGGATGGAAGCGCGTGCGTGTGGTAACGGATCACGGTTGGCTTTTGGTCCCCGGCGGGTTGCCCAAAGATGAACTTCCAAGCGCCCTCACCGATAATAAGTGGGGACGATGTGCAATCATAAAATCTGGCGCAGTGATCCAGGAAAATCTTTACCCATGGTATTGGAATCCAAATCAGCAAATTGCCATAGCCCATGGAGTGAGTTGTTTCCGTAACGGACTGGAATATTCCCATGGCGGTCTGAGCTTTCAGGAATGCCTGACACTGGAGTTAATTGCTCTTCCCGGGAAGTCAATGAAAGCAGCGGATCTAATAAAAATTGCCGATGTGCAATGGAAAGGAATGCGGTGCCGTGTTGCCGTGGAAGGGGACATTGAATGGTTATCGCTGGATATCCGGCAGCAGCCTGGAAATAGCGCCTCAAGCATCATTGACAATCTGAAATCTTTTAAAAAAGATGGGATCGCCTCTGTACTGGTTGAAAATGAAGAACTGGAAGGAAGTGAAGCGACTATTGTGGTGATTGACCAAAACAATGAACTTGTGGCTCAGGTTGTCACATTGATTGGTGGAGGTGATAAATGATCGAATTGGATCATATTGATAAACTCGCAGCATCGTCTTTGGATGGATATCTGGTCCGTAAAGACCTTGTGAGAACCTTCAGCCGTCAGTTTCCGGTTCCGACGTATGTGGTTGAGTTTCTGTTGGGGCGATATTGCGCCAGTATTGATCAGGAAGAGATTGAAGAGGGCCTGGAAATTGTCCAGCGACAACTAAAATCACGAAGTGTCAAAGCGGGAGAAGAAGAGCTTTTTAAAGCAAAAGCGCGGGAGAATGGCGAAGTTAAAATAATTGATCTGATTACTGCCCGCCTGGATGCGAGAACAGATTCATACATTGCCACTTTACCGAGTTTAAGACTGACGGATGTCCGAATCAGTGGAGATCTTGTCAATAGGCATGAAAGAATGCTGACTGGCGGTTTTTATTCCGAAATTACACTTACCTATGATCCGGCAATTTCCCAGGAAACCAAGGGCCATCCCTTTGGCATTGCAAACTTAAGAGAAATTCAACTCTCGAAAAGAGAGGTTCTGGATACGCTGGCTGAAGCAAGAGATAAGTTTACAACAGATGAATGGAAATCTTTTTTACTTCGGAGTATTGGTATTGAACCTGAAACGCTGGATGAACGCCAGAAAAATGCCTTTCTTTTGCGGATGGTGCCGTTTGTCGAGCGAAACTATAATATCGTTGAACTCGGCCCCCGGGGTACGGGCAAAAGCCACTTATTTCAGCAGGTCTCTCCCTATGCCCATCTGATTTCCGGTGGAAAAGCATCAGTTGCAAGGATGTTTGTTCATATGGGAACCGGCCAGCGCGGCCTGGTTTGCCAATATGATGTGGTCTGTTTTGACGAAATATCCGGTATATCCTTTGATCAAAAAGATGGCGTCAACATCATGAAGGGATATATGGAATCGGGCGAATTCAGCAGGGGCAAGGACAGCATCCGAGCCGATGGCAGTATCGTTCTTGTCGGCAATTTCGAAGTAGATGTTGAGCATCAGCAACGTATTGGCCACCTTTTCGGACCAATGCCGCCAGAGATGAGAGATGACACCGCCTTTATGGATCGAATTCATGCATATCTTCCGGGATGGGATGTTCCCAAAATACAAAAAGAAATGCTCACTGATCATTTTGGATTGGTGAGCGATTTTATATCCGAATGCTGGAGCCAGTTGCGTAATCAAAGCAGGGTATCGCATATCCAAAACAGGGTATTCTTTGGCGGCGCACTCAGCGGGCGCGACACCAATGCTGTTAATAAAACCATTAGTGGATTATTAAAATTACTCTATCCGGGCGATGAGAATACAGTTCCGGAAGAGGATCTTGAATGGGCAGTGCGGATTGCCCTTGAAGCCAGAAGGCGAGTAAAAGAACAGCAAAAGCGCATCGGGGCGGCCGAATTTCGTAATACGCATTTCAGCTATGTATTGGGGGCTGATGGTGTCGAAAAATTTGTTTCCACGCCGGAACTGCATAGCGAAAACAGTATTGGCGGAGATCCGTTAGAACCTGGGCAGGTTTGGACCATAAGCCCGGGTGGCTTGGAGGATAATCCCGGCCTTTATCGCCTTGAAATCAATGAAGGACCTGGTTCCGGTGTTAAAATCCTGAACAAGCCGATTCCGGTGGCCTTTCGCGAAAGCATGGGATACGCGGAACAGAATCTTTATACCCGATCGACTCAACTTGTAGGGGATAAAGACCCGCGCCACCATGAATTTACAGTACAGTTAAGGGCATTTGATGCGTCAAAATTAGGGTCGAAAATTGGCGTTGCCGCATTAATCGCTCTTTGTACAGCCCTGTTAAAAAAATCAATTCGCGGCGGATTAATCATTTGCGGAGAAGTCAATCTGGGCGGCTCCATTGAACCGATTCATAGTGCCGTAAACATTACTGAGATTGCAGTTGAAAAAGGCGCTATGGCATTGTTAATGCCGGTTTCATGCCGTAAACAACTGTTTGACCTATCTGATGACATGGCCACCAAAATCGATATTCAGTTTTACTCAGATGTTAAAGATGCTCTGTTGAAGGCGATTATGGATTAGTTTGTCTTAATTTAAGGATTGCTCTCCTCGATCATACCAATGCATGAGTTGGCTTTTGATGCTACGCCATTGCGGAAACATATTCGATACGGCACAGATTCCGCTTCAAATTCTTATTTTGTAAAAAAATAACGGCTATTGAAAGCCGGGGAGGGAATAAGGAGGCTATTTTTGTAGGCGGTACATTTTAATTACGATAAATTTTCCTCAAGGTAAAGTTTTAACTGACTGACTGACTGACTGACTGACTGACTGACTGACTGACTGACTGATTTAATTGGTCGGGGCGAGAGGATTTGAACCTCCGACTCCTTGCACCCCATGCAAGTGCGCTACCAGGCTGCGCTACGCCCCGACACTAAAAAAGTAACATTCAATTAACATCCTGATTTTGATATGTCAAGCTTGGAATCACATTAATAAGATGTTCTGGATTTGAGATTTTTATTGAAAATAATTTTTGCTAAACACCCTGATTTTTTTCGTTAAATACGTTTCATATATAGACGATGATGCTTGACTTTTGTCAAAGCGGATTTATTGTTTTATTAAATCGGTTTTGATAAAAAATCCGGGTTGAATTTTATAAAAACAAGGAGCTACATAGTAATGCCCATATACGAGTTTGAATGTAAAAAATGCGGTCATAAATTTGAAAGATTAATACTCCCTTCTGATGATAAAAATCCGGAGTGCCCTCAGTGTAAGGATACAAATGTCCAGAAGCTCATGTCCGCCGGATGCAATGTAACGCTGAAGGTGCCGGCAGGGTATGGCGGTGGTGGCTCTTGTGTGCCAAGGGGCTGAGGGATCTAAATAATCGCTCCCGGTCGGGAGCATTTAAAACCATTGTAGCAATTTATCACGTTGATGAAAATTTCGGCAAACTGCCAGTTGGTGGTAGCCACACAGCCGTCTAAACGTCCGGTTTCCGCCAGCAGAAAAGTGCCGGTACAGGCAATTTGATTGCCGTTTTTATGGTTATGCTTTGTCCACTCTATGATTTTTTTTATTCTCGGGTTTTCCAGATCAAGTAGCGGAAGAAATGCCGGCAGCAGAATCAGGTCGGTTTTTTCACTGTCTTATTTCTTCTATGATGACGGAACGCCTTTAGATACCCGTCGGTTCAACCGGTTTGTGTTTCAGCTCCGCAGGCAGTCCAAACGGATGGTGTCAGGTAAAAAATCGGCTTAAAAAACATAGATGAAAATTGATTTACATTTTTGAAAATTTACCCGGATTTTTCATAATTTTTAAGCATTTATGAGAAATCCGGTTAATTGGTAATATTTGACCGGGTGGCACGGGCAACTGGTTGCCCGTGTTCCATAGGAACAGAAGGGAGATTGAGATATTGAATTGTTTTTTAAAAAATAAATCAGACCCCTTTTGCGCTTCGCGCACTGGCAACAAGTTGCCAGTGTCACCCGTTCGACTCAAAATTATGGAAATGGATAAGCCATTACTACTTTAAAGTGTAAGTAAATGTATCAATCAATTTCTGATCACCTATGACGGCTTTCGCTTTAACAGTGTATTTACCCTCAGACAGTTTGACATCTGCGCCGTAACCGCCACTCATGCCCATTGTCATAACCTTCTGGTCCTTGCCGTCCGGCCCGGTGATCAGGAACCCCACCATATCCGCTGCAACTGCTTCTCCTTTTGCGTTTTTGATAAAGAGCATCAGGTGATGGGTGGCGGTCATCTGGTCCATCTGATGATCCATATCCTTCATGCCTTTCATTTTTTCTTTCATGTCGATGAATTTGTATTCCAGTTGAAAACCGTTTATTTCGCTTGTTTGATCCATCTTTGTTTTAGCGCTTGAAGGGCAGCAGCTTTCACCCGCGGCTGCCGGTAGGGTAAAAATCAGAATCATGATTGCTGACAGAATAATTTTTTTCATTTTTTTTCTCCTTTGGTTTGCTTGATATTTATGCTTAGCAGTGTCTGACCGGAAACCTCTAAATCCTGGTTGTCATTACGCGGAGTGAGGAACGAACGACAAAGTAATCCCCAGTCGATAAGGAGATTGCTTCGGTCGTACCTCTTTCGCAATGACAGAAAAAGTGCAAATTTGAGACTTTCCGTTCAACCACTACTTATTAATGCATATTAATCTGCTTTAGTTCATTCCTTTTCCAGATGTCATAAACAGCCGGGATAATGATCAGGGTCAGGATGGCCGAAGATATCAGCCCCCCCACCATGGGTGCGGCAATACGCTTCATCACCTCTGAACCGGTTTCCGAACCGATCATGACCGGCAGCAGGCCGATGAGTGTGGTGGCAACCGTCATCACTTTCGGGCGCACACGATCCACCGCACCTTCCACGATAGCGGCCTGAAGATCACTCGTGGAGTTGATTTCGTTGTTCTTCATTTTTCGGTGATACACTTCGTCTAAGTAAACCAGCATGACCACACCGGTTTCAGCAGCCAGACCGGACAGCGCGATAAAACCGACGACAACCGCCACCGACAGGTTGTAGCCCAGCACATACAGCAGCCATATGCCGCCGACCATTGCAAACGGAAGGCTCGCCATGACGATGACCGCTTCGGCAATGTTTTTAAAATGCATGTACAAAAGAATAAAAATCAGAAGAATCGTTACCGGAACAATGAGATTCAGGGTTTTTCTCGCCTTTTCCATGTATTCATACTGGCCCGACCAGATCATCGAATACCCGGCCGGCAGATTTATTTTTTCATTAACGATTGATTTGGCTGTTTTTACGTAAGAGCCCACGTCAATTCCCCTTAAATCTACATAGATCCAGGCGGTTTTACGGGAGTTTTCGCTTTTAATTCCAGCGGGCCCCTTATGGATGGAAAGATCCGCCAGCTGTTCCAGGGGCACCTGCGCGCCGGTGGGCGCCGCCACCAGTATCCGCTTGAGTTGGTCGATATTGTCTCTGAGTTCCCGGTTATATCTTAAATTGACCGGATATCTTTCCAGTCCTTCCACCGTCTCCGTCACATTCATTCCGCCGACAGCTGTCATGATCACATTCTGGACATCATCCACGGTCAGACCGTATCGGGCGATGTCATCACGCCGGATATCAAAATCCAGGTAATTACCGCCGGTGACACGCTCGGAATAGACCGACTGGGTACCGGGAATCTGGCGGACCACTGCTTCAATCTGCGTGCCGATGTCGCTTAGAATATTTAAATCCGGTCCCATGAGCTTAATCCCCACCGGTGTTTTGATGCCGGTGGACAGCATATCAATGCGGGTCTTGATCGGCATGGTCCAGGCGTTGGTCAGGCCGGGAAACTGGATGGCGCTGTTCAGGTCGTCTGACAGGTCATTAATTGTAATGGTTTCCTGTTCCGGCCAGATCCGGCTTAATAATGGGGACAGCGGTTTCTTCAGCCATCCGGGCCAATTGGAAAAAAACCGATCAATTGGCTTCTTTCGCCATTCGTGAAGTATTTTACCTTGCTTAACTTCCGGCCAGATCCATGTCAGAGGCGTTTTCAACCATCCGGGCCAACTTGAAAACAGACGACTGACGGAAATCATTTCATATTCGGTTTTTGGACGGAGCATGATGGTGGTTTCGATCATGGACAGCGGCGCCGGGTCGGTGGCGGTTTCCGCACGTCCGATTTTGCCGTGAACGGATTTAACTTCAGGAAAACTTTTGATGATTTTATCTGTCTGCTGCAACAGCTCCCGCGCCTTGGTGATGGAGAGGCCGGGCAGGGTGGTGGGCATGTACAAAAGGTCGCCTTCGTTTAACGGCGGCATGAATTCACTGCCCAGTTTTGACGCCGGATACCAGGTGACAGCCAGAATCAGAATGGCAAGCAGGACCGTTGTTTTTCGCCATTCCAAAACAAGATTGATCAGCGGCCGGTAAATGCGGATAAAAAACCGGCTGATGGGGTTTTTGTTTTCAGAGATTATTTTCTGGGGAATCAGGCAAATGACCGCAAACATCGAGAGTGCAAATGCTGCCGCAAGACTCCAGTCCGGCATTGGGACTCCGGTAACCCCGCCGAGTAACACAAGAAGTGTCGGTGCAAAAATTGCCGCAGCCCAGATCCATCGTTTGTTTTTTTTCGATATTCCGGGACCCAGCGGTTTTTCAACGACAAAAAAAGTCATCAGGATGGGGATGATTGTAATTGCCAGAATTGAGGAAGCGGCCATGGCAAATGTTTTAGTATAGGCCAGGGGCTTGAACATCCGGCCGGACTGTTCCTGGAGCGAAAAAACAGGCAGAAAGGAAACGGTAATGATCAGCAGGCTGTAAAACAGGGCCGGCCCGACTTCTTTGGAGGCATCTAAAATGATCTGTGCATGGGGCTTTTTGCCGCGGTCCCTTTCCAGGTGTTTATGGGCGTTTTCCACCAGTACAATGGATGCGTCCACCATAACCCCGATGGCAATGGCAATGCCGCCGAGGCTCATGATATTGGCGTTGATGCCCAGCGGATAAATAATGATAAATGCCATCAAAACGCCCACCGGCAGGGTGAACAGCGCCACAAAGGCTGATCGGAGATGCAGCAGAAATATGATGCAGATAATCGCAACCACCGCCATTTCTTCGATCAGTTTCTTTTTGAGGGTCGAAATGGCACGATCGATCAGCGAGGAACGGTCGTAGCCGGTTTCGATGTGAACCCCTTCAGGCAGGCCTTTTTCCAGCTCCTTGATGCGGTTTTTAACATTATTGATGACTTCCCGGGCGTTTTCACCGTATCGCATGATAATAATGCCGCCCGCGGTTTCACCTTCCCCATTCCAGTCCAGGACGCCTCGCCGGAGTTCAGGGCCCAGATGGATGTCCGCGATATTTTTCAGCAGAATCGGGGTCCCTTTCATGTCGACGCCCACGGCTATTTTTTCCATATCTTCAATGGACCGGATGTACCCCAGTCCGCGGACCATAAATTCGGTTTCCCCCATTTCCACCAGTTTGCCGCCGACATCTTTATTCGATTTTTGGATAGCGGTTCTGATTTTGCCAATAGGCAGATTGTAGGCCCGCAGTTTGTTGGGATCGACCTCCACCTGATACTGTTTCACAAACCCGCCGATACTGGCGACTTCCGCCACACCGGGCACAGCAGTCAGCTCATACCGGAGATACCAGTCCTGGATACTGCGAAGCTGGGCCAGGTCATGCTTGCCGGAAGTGTCTGTTAAAACATATTCATATACCCATCCGACACCGGTGGCATCCGGTCCCAGCCGGGGACTGACACCGGCCGGCAGGCGGTCGGATACGAAGTTGAGATATTCCAACACCCGGGACCGGGCCCAGTAAAGATCCGTGCCGTCCTCAAAAATGATGTAAACAAAGGAAAGTCCGAAAAAAGAATACCCGCGAACCACTTTTGCAAATGGAACACTGAGCATGGCGGTGGTCAGGGGGTAGGTCACCTGATCTTCCACGACCTGGGGCGCCTGGCCGGGATAGTTGGTGTAGATAATGACCTGGACGTCCGACAGGTCGGGAATGGCGTCTAGGGGAATGGATTTTAATGCAAGAATCCCGCCGGTGATCACCGCAAGTGTGGCGAGTATCACCATAAATTTATTCTTAAGAGACCATTCTATGATTTTCTCAATCATGGGATTCCCCTTGGAGTCTGTCTGCAATAAAGGTTTTCAACAGCCATTTTCGGGAGGCTGAAGTTTTTTGCTACATCTAATTGATTACTCCAGATCATCAAAAAAATCATCCGCTGGCTTCATCGGCGCTTCTGCCTGGGGGATGGGTTCGGGTTCCATCATTTTCCGGGTCGCTTCTTTGAGATTTGATTCGGAATCCAGCAGAAACTGGCCGGAGGTCACCACTGTTTCGCCCGGTGCCACGCCCTTTAATATCCGGACCATGCCGTTATCAAGGGACATCCCGAGGGTGACTTCACGCGGCATAAATTTTCCGTCTCCACGGGTAATAAATACGAGATTGCGCTCGCCGGAGCGGATCACGGATTCACTTATTTGCCGGAGACGGATTGCTGCTATAGCTATGGAAGGCTTCCAGGTAGTCTTTCTGAACCGTGATCAGGTCCGGTGAATAAATATCAAACAGGGGATCGCCTTTTTCAACCATCTGACCGGTAAAGTCCACGTAAACTTTTTCCAGCCACCCGGAGAATTTCGGGTTGACCTGTGATTTTTGTGTTTCATCATAGGTGATGTGGCCGTAAGTCCGGATGGTGCTTGTCAATGGTCCTTTTTCAACGGCCGCAACGCGTACCCCCATATTCTGCTGGGTGACCGGGTCAATCTTTATTTCAACGCCGCCGCTCAATTCATTTTCATATACCGGCACCAGATCCATGCCCATGGCGCTTTTCCCGGGTTTTTCATAAATTTCCATCGGGTTCATGGGCGCCCGCCAATAGGCAACTGAACGTTCTCCGGTATTGCTGTCTGATTGATTGTTTTTTCGAATAGGGGTAAGTGCCATTTCGCACAACGGACAATAGCCGGGTTCATCGGAAATGACCATGGGGTGCATCCCGCAGGTATAGAGCGTGTCTGATCCAGCTGCGTCTTTTTTTTCATGAAGGTGAGATGAATTATTCATCGGGCTGACCATCAGGTAGCCGCTGAACCAGGCGGCAGCTGCAAAAACGGAAACGGAAATAACCGCCGTGATCAAGATCACCCGGACCGGTATGGCGCCTCTGGTATTTTTGATATGTTGATTTATTTTAAAGTTCTTTACGGCAACGGTTGTCCGATCAGCGCTTCCAGCACGGCACGTTTTTTAAAAACATCCATCCGGAATCGTTCCCCCTGCAGTTCGAACATCAACAGGCGCATTCGTGCATTGATCATGGTGTCAAATTCAACTTCACCGACCTCATGCATCTATCGCCGAACGAGCCCAGTCGTTTGTCTGTGGCAGCAGGGTCCGCTGATACAGGTAATAATTGTCCTGAAGATTGATAATCTCGGTGGCAAGGCCGTCTAACCGGTGACTGATGTTTTCCAGAAGGTTTTCGTAAGATTGAACGGATGCCTGGTGCATGGCTTTCGCGGCCGCCAGCTTCCGGTCCTGGCGGCTGTTTTTCCACACCGGGAGATTGATCGAGACTGTCGTTGAAAAGAAATCCGCCCGGTCCTGACCGGATCGGCTTTCGTCTCTTTGTCCGTAAGCGGCCATAATATCAAAATCCGGCCAATAGTCTTTTTCCGCCAGATGAATGCGTGTTTTCGATTGCTGAATGTCATATTTCCTGATTTTTAATTCCGGGTTTTTTGCCTGAGCCAATGATTCCAGCTCCGGAAGAGAGAGCTTAATGTCGGGGTCTTGTATATCATTTATATAAACGACCGGTTGATAGGTTGTGCGGTTTAACAACGAATTGATGCGGTTCTCTATGATCCGGTGTTTTGTTTTTAAAGATATCTGTTCAGTATCGAGTTTGCTGCGTTCAACCTGTGCCTGAAAAATATTCTGCTGCAGTCCCCTGCCGGTTTCATATCTGCTTTGGGCAGCGTTTAATATCCGGTCAACCAGTTCAATCATCCGGTCATTGATTTCCTGGCTTTTGGTGATAAAACCCAGTTCATACCATGCATTGGCAATATCTTTCGACAGCATCAGGCGCTGAGCATCAAGCATCGTCTCTTTTTGTTTTGCAGACCATTGCGCATCTTCGGACCTCAGTGCCCGTTTTCCGGCCCATGGAATTTTTTGTGCGATAAATATCTGCTTCTGGGTCATGGGTTCCTGGTCAAAATCGAACGTGTCCGTCGGCATGTTCAGTACGCCGATACCCAGCCGGGGGTCCGGAAGTGAGCCGTCAGCCGGGGCCAGTTCGTTTAATGCTTCAACCTGGGCTTCTATGCTTTTCAATGACTGATTGTTTTCAAGTCCTTCCTGGATGAGGTGTTTCAATGTTTCCGATGCCCAGATTCTTTCTGCTGCAAGTGCAAAAAGAGGTGCTGTAATTATAAAAATTGCGAATAGGGCAATCCTTGAAAAATGATTTAGACAATGCATGTTCATCAGACATCCTCAAAAATTCCTAAAAATAATTTTATATCACAAAGTGGTACTTTGGAGGCCACGCCTATTCTAAAAAAGAAAATGATTTATCAATCTCCTCTTTCAAGTCTCTATTTATATATTATATGTCAAATTAGTAGAATATCAAGGAGGGCGCAAAACATATCGGTATTTGGAGGCAACATATTAACCGTGAACCGTGTGATTGTGAAATTCGGAAGGCGCATAGGAGCTGTTGAATGATGTCTGAAAAACATTATGGGGGTGGTTTATTTATGTGGATTGAAATATTCACTGTCCTGGATGGCCTCAGCAACATTATGCGGCGTTATCCTTAAAAGCTCTTTTAAGCTTGACGGAAAGGCCTTGCATTTTTTACAGATTTCAAGTTTTTCTCTCCAGTCTTTGTGGACTTCACCGCTACAGATCGTTCCGCTGATAAACCAGCAAAGCTTGCCTGCCTGAAATTCCCAGGCCGGGCATTGCTCTTTTTGTTTTTCTTTGCATTTATTGATTGTCCAGCAGGATTTGACCGGTTGAAGGATTTCCGCTTTTTTGGCTGCCAGAAATAATAATTGGCGCTCAGCATAGACGGGAATGGCACGCCAGCCCTGTTCATAACTTCGAATTGCTTTTACAGATATTCCCAGAAGGCGGGCCATTTGTTCCTGGGTTTTTTGTAAATATTTTCTGATTGCTTTAAATTCCTGTGTTTCCATTTTGCCATCCAATGCTCTTTTTTATATTTAAAAAAGAGATATCACATTGTGGTATAGTCTTGTCAAGATTAAAAAAATCAAATTGAAATCAGTAAGTTGCAAGGTATTGAAAAAAATTAAAGTTTCAACTATGATGGTGCAACGAATATTTTGAGAATTAAGTTAAATTACTTTGGGAGGAATTATGCCGATACCCGGGAATCTTTTAACCACCGCCATGGCGGTTATGCCGCATACGGATGTGGAACGTGCCATCGAAATCGCTTTGACCATGGATATTCCATTCTGGCCCCAGCTGCCCCGGTTGAACTACTATGAAGACATGTATGTCCAAGCGGCTGAACATTTTCCGGGAATTTTGTTGGATGTAGAACAGCAGACACTAAAATTTTCCATGGATAAGTTTATTGAAGAACTCGAAGATGTTCTGGCAAACTTTGAGTCTCCGGAAATTTTTGATATCAGTCCCAAATATTCAGCGGTTTATCATCGGTTTCTGGAGCTGGACCTGGCAGACCGACCGGCCATCCGGGGGCAGTTGGAAGGACCCATCAGTTTTGGATTTAATATTATTGATCAGGATGACCGGCCGATTATTTTTGACGATACGGTCCGTCCGTTTATGCTTGAATTTATGGCCAAGCGGGTCAATGTGCAGCTTGCCCGGCTTAAAAAGATGAATGAAAATGCGTTCATGTTTGTGGATGAACCCGGCCTTCAGTTTTTGTTTTCCGCTATGTCCGGATATGGGGATGGCAAGGCCAAAGGCGATATGGAAGCATTCTTTGATATGATTGAACGCCCCCGGGGCATCCATTTGTGCGGCAATCCGGACTGGGATTTTTTGCTCAACCAGGATCTGGATATTTTATCCTTGGATGTTTATACCAATAAGGAAGTTTTCCCCGTATATGCGCCGGCCATCAAGCGATTTTTAGATCGGGGCGGTATCCTGTCCTGGGGGATTGTGCCCACTAACTTTGAGCCATTTGAATCGGAAAATATCGCCTCTCTGGCCGATCAGCTTGAATCTGTATGGAAACAACTGACTGACAAGGGAATCGATATGGATCAGCTGCTGGCACAAAGTCAGATTTCACCGGCCACCTGCTGTCTGATCAATCCGGATCTTGAAAAAACAGTGGAAAAGGGGTTTTCGATGGTGAAGAAGTTGTCCGAACAGTTGAGGGAAAAATGGCTTTGATAAATAGTCCGGATTTGGTTTGAATTTTGTATTGATTTTCAAGTCTTTGCACCATTATGGTATTAAACAGAAAATTTTGGCAAGGCAATCTATCGTTTTTGCATCAAAAAGCAAATCAGTTCAAAATTCTATTAGTCATCGTGAATTGCTGTTTGCAAACAAAGTAAGGCTCAATATTTACCGTAACTTCAGCTTTCGCAACAATTCAAGGTTAATAATATCCGCATCAACCCCGTCTTTCAGCTTAGGGGTTTCCAGTATTTTGGGAATTTTTTCCAGCCGGGTATCGTTTATTATCAACCGGAAAGCATCCAATCCGATAAACCCATCCCCGATATGCTCATGGCGATCCACTCGGGTACCGCGCGCTTTTTTGGTATCATTTAAGTGTATGACAAAAAGATTTTTTAGTCCGACAATTGTGTTAAATTCATTGATGGTATTTTCATAGGCTTTTTTATTGGAGATATCGTATCCCGCAGCAAATATATGACAGGTATCCAAACAGACACCGATTCGGGATTTATTATGAACCTTTTCAATGATTGCGGCAAGTTGATCAAAAGTATGGCCGATGCTGGTGCCCTGGCCGGCGGTTGTTTCCAGCAATAAGCGGGTTGTGAGTCCGTCAGTTGCTGCAAAAATTTCATTGATATTGTCTGCGATCCGGTTGATGCCTTTTGTTTCCCCGTCTCCCATGTGAGAGCCGGGATGAAGCACCAGGTAAGGCAGTTCAAGTTGTCCGCATCGTAAGATTTCCTGTTTCAAAGCCTCACAGGACATTTTTGCTTTTTTTATGTCAGGACCGGCAAGATTGATCAGGTAAGAGGTGTGGGAAATGATATGATGAATACCAGTATTTTTTCTGGCCTGAAAAAAATCTTGAATCTGATTTTCAGACAGTGTTCTTTCTTTCCAGGTATTTGCGTTTTTCGTAAATATTTGCAGCGTATTGCAGCCGTATGTCTCGGCTTCAAGGATTGCCTTGTGCAGACCTTTGGCAATGGAGAAATGAGCGCCCAGTAATAAAGAGTGTTGCAAAGAGGTATCCATTATTTTGGCTCCGTTTTATCCGGGTATTCACACAGGTGATTTAAAAAACAGGCCGGGCAGTCCGGTTTTCTGGCATTGCAAACAGCCCGGCCGAAATAAATGAGCCATAATGAAAAATTGTTCCATTCCTTTTCCGGAATTACATTCATGAGGTCAACTTCAATCTTGACCGGATTTTTGCTGGTTGTCAGGCCCAGCCGCTGTGAAATCCTTGATACATGGGTATCCACCACCATACCGGGGATTTTAAAAACAGCACCAAGCACCACATTGGCGGTTTTTCGTCCCACTCCGGGAAGTTTCACCAGTTCGTCCAGCGTGTTTGGTACTTCGCCATTATAAAGTTCTATAAGAGTTTTAGCGCAATTCTTTAAATTTTTAGCCTTGTTGTGATAAAACCCGGTCGAGTGAATCAGGGTTTCGATTTGTTTAATCGGCGCTTTGGTAAAATCTTCCGGGGTTTGAAGCTGTTCAAATAGTTTCGGTGTTACCGAGTTGACCTGGCGGTCAGTGCACTGAGCGGAAAGAATAGTTGCCAGCAGTAGCTGAAACGCATTTTTGTGAAGCAACTGAGTCTTGACATCCGGATATCTGGCCTTTAGTATCTGACGAATTTTTTTAATACGGGCGTTGCTTTTTGGATTCATTGTTTTAGCTTATTCCTAAGTTGCGTAAGATGATTTTTAAGTACTGTGAACCTTTTTGAGAATATGGATTATGCATAATAAAAAAGTTAAAGGCTTGGGGTTGTGCTCCGGCGGATTGGACAGCATTTTGGCGGCCCTCGTGCTAAGGGAGCAGGGAATTGACGTCTGCTGGGTTGCGTTTGAAACGCCGTTTTTTTCCGCTGATAAAGCCCGCAAGGCTTCAATTAATAATAAAATCCCGATTATTGTCAAGGATATTACCGAACGCTACATGCCCATGCTGCACAACCCGGCATGCGGTTATGGGAAAAATATGAACCCTTGCATGGACTGTCATGCTTTAATGTTTCAAATTGCCGGGGAAATGATGGCAGAAACAGGCAGTGATTTTTTATTTTCCGGGGAAGTCAGAGGGCAGCGTCCCATGTCCCAGAACAAAAATTCATTGCGGTATGTGGAAAAAAATTCCGGTTTTGACGGGACTATTTTAAGACCGCTAAGTGCGATGGTTCTGCCGGAAACCCCTATGGAAAGGGACGGGCTGGTAGACCGGGAAAGATTGTATGGTTTTTCCGGAAGATCCAGAAAACCGCAGATGGCGCTTGCAGAAAGATTTGGTGTTACGGATTATCCGGCACCGGCCGGCGGGTGCCTTTTGACTGATAAAGGTTATTCAAAACGCTTAAAGGATCTCTTTGATCATCAGGACATCATTGCGCCGGTTGAAATGGATTTGTTATCTTACGGCCGTCATCTCCGTTTGAATGAAAATATTAAAATTATTGTCGGCAGAAACAAGAAAGACAATGATACTCTGTTCCGACTGTATCGGAAGGATTGTGATATTTTAATAAAAATGCACTCAATTCCCGGCCCTGCGGTTCTCATCCCGAATGGATGTGATCCGCAAATAGCAGAATTGGCAGCATCTATTTGTGCGGGATACAGTAAGACACCGGAATATGATCCGGTTGAAGTATGCGTGATAAGTCCGGAAGGTCAGAAGGAAATTACCGTTACCCCCATACCAAGCAGCGAGGTTCAGGATTTGCTTATCCCGTAATTTATAAAATCTGCAAAAATTATCAGATCACGCTTGATGACAAGGCGCAAGCCGATGAAAAAGCGGAGCATACATTTGTATGTGAGCATTTTGAGGAGGCTTGCAACGCAGTCATCAAGTGTTAGATGATGATTTTTGGGCGGAAAGCTGCCCACACGCCGCCGAAATATCCTGCCCCTTACTGCGCCGGATGATTGACGTATAGCCTTTTTGATGAAGCACTTCCTGAAATTTTAATATCACCGATTCTTCCGGGCGTTTAAATTCACAGCCGGCGTGTTCATTAAAAGGGATCAGGTTTATTTTTGCCTTCACCGGTTTCAACAGCTTGGTGAGTCGATGTGCGTCTTCAATGGAATCGTTGATGCCCTGTATCAGGATATATTCAAAGGTGATTTTGTTTCTCGGGGCCAGCTGGTATCGGGCACATGCATCAATCAATTGCTCAAGGGGATATTTTTTGTTAATCGGCATGAGCATGCTGCGGGTATGGTTATCTGTTGCATTTAATGAGATGGCCAGATTGATTTTTGTATCCCGGCCCAGTTCATCAAACTTAGTAATCAGGCCGGAAGTGGAAAGGGTAACCCGCCGGGTGGAAAACTGCATGCCGTTGTCATTGTCCGTTAAAATATGGATGGCGCGGATAACATTTTCATAATTAGCCAAAGGCTCTCCCATGCCCATTAAGACAATATTGGTCAGTTGTTTTTCGCCGGTAACGTCTTTTAGAGCGCCGAGCACCTGATTGATAATTTCTGCCTGGGTGAGGTTTCGGATCAGGCCGGATTTTGCCGTCATGCAAAATCGGCATCCCATGGCACATCCGACCTGGGTGGATATGCACAGGGTATAATGATTTTTTTCAGGAATGAGAACGGTTTCAATACAATTGCCGTCTTTTAATCCAAACAGGTATTTTTTTGACCTGTCAGCAGACACTTCAATCTGTTTTTTATAAGGTTTTGAAAATGAGAAATTTTCGGTCAATAATTTTCGGTTTGCTTTTGAAATATTAGTCATTTCGTCAAATGAATCAACCCGTTTTAAGTAGATCCAGCTCATGATCTGGGTGGTTCGGTAGGGTTGAATACCTTTTTCATGGAACCATCGGGTCAGTTCTTCTCTGGTGAATTCTTTGATGTCCGGTTTTAATTCCGGCAATGTTTCTGGTATGATTTCTGTTGTAAGTGTCATTTATATTTTAGACCCGGTTTGCGGTGATAAGATTATTCCCATTAACCCCGGATAGATATGATATCTCAGGGCGGATGTTAACAAACATATTTTACTTGACATAACATTTGTGAAATATTATTTTCAACAATTTACTTACAGGGCCTAAAATTTTATGTTTGAAAATTTAAGTGACAGACTCAATACGGTTTTTAAAAAGCTCAAAGGGCACGGGAAACTTACGGAGAGCAATATTGAGGAAGGCCTAAAAGAAGTACGCATGGCGCTGCTTGAAGCGGACGCTCATTATAAAGTCGTTAAAAAACTGGTTGCCGATATCAAGAAACGTGCTGTCGGTCAGGAAGTCCTGTCGAGCCTGACCCCGGGGCAGCAGGTGATCAAGATTGTCAACGATGAGTTGACTGCTTTGATGGGCAACGCGAATGAGGAGTTGGATCTTTCCGGTCCGGCACCGGCAGTTATTATGTTGGTGGGTCTTCAGGGGTCCGGTAAAACGACGACCGCCGGCAAGCTCGCCAATTTATTGAGGAAACAGGGCAGAAAACCTTATCTGGTCCCGGTGGATGTATATCGTCCGGCAGCGATTGATCAGCTCAAAAAGTTGGCATCAGAGATTTCAACACCGGTTTTTTCATCAACCACAGATATGGATCCGGTCCAGATCTGTCGTGAGGCTGTTGTCGATGCGAAAGCAGCTGGCTGTGACACCCTGATTCTTGATACGGCCGGACGTCTTCATATGGATGAAGAACTGATGGCGGAACTGGTGAATATTAAGAATACGCTGCATCCGTCGGATATATTGCTGGTGGCCGACGCCATGACCGGTCAGGATGCTGTAAATATTGCCCAGTCCTTTGATAAAGCGCTCGATATCGGCGGGGTGGTTCTGTCAAAGATGGATGGTGACGCCCGTGGCGGTGCCGCGCTTTCCATCAAAGCCATTATTAATAAGCCGATTAAATTTATCGGTGTGGGTGAAAAGCTGAGTGAGCTGGAACCGTTTCACCCGGATCGTGTCGCATCCCGAATTTTGGGGATGGGGGACATGCTGTCCTTCATCGAAAAAGCCCAGGGCGCTGTTGATGAGAAAAAAGCAGCGGAACTGGAGAAAAAACTCAGGAAAAATGAGTTTACCTTAGAAGATTTTCGTGACCAAATGTCCCAGGTCCGTAAAATGGGGTCGCTCAATGATCTGATTAAAATGATTCCCGGGGTCAGTAAAAGCAAGCAGTTTAAAAATATGGATGTGGATGATCGGGAACTGGTTCGGGTGGAAGCGATTATTAATTCCATGACCCGTGCCGAGCGGGCAAAACATTCGATAATTAACGGCAGTCGACGAAAAAGGATTGCAAAAGGCAGTGGGAACAGTGTACAAGAAGTTAATAAGTTATTGAAAAATTATACACAAGTTTTAAAAATGATGAAAAAGATCAACAAGGGCGGGTTTATGCGCGGAATGGGCCGCGGAACGATGCCTTTTTGAAGGAGTTTTAGAATATGGCAGTAAAAATCAGGTTATCAAGATACGGTGCGAAAAAAAAACCGTTTTATCGAATTGTTGTTGCAGACGGACAGTATCCGCGTGACGGAAGATTTCTGGAAAATGTCGGCACCTACAATCCGATGGTAGAACCCAATGAAGTCACCTTGAAAAAAGAAAGAATTGAATACTGGATCGGCCAGGGAGCAAAGCCGACAGATACAGTGAACAGTCTGTTGAAAAAAGAAGGTCTTTAAATAGTTTCTGTTTTATGTGTTGTTCTACCTCTTAATCCTTATTTTCCCAGCAGCTATCTATTAAAAGGAGACGGACCATGAAAGATCTGATCACGTACATCGCAAAAGCGCTTGTTGACAATCCCGAAGAGGTAATGGTTACAGAAATTGTGGGTGACCAGACTTCAGTCCTTGAATTGAAAGTCGCTAAGGAGGACCTGGGAAAGGTTATTGGTAAACAAGGTCGTACTGCGCGGGCAATGCGGACATTGTTAAGTGCGTCT
The DNA here is from genome assembly GCA_027858815.1 of Desulfobacteraceae bacterium. Lineage (GTDB taxonomy): Bacteria > Desulfobacterota > Desulfobacteria > Desulfobacterales > Desulfosalsimonadaceae > SURF-3. The sequence continues at coordinate 6,313 of JAQIBZ010000214.1, read as the reverse complement.
TCTGCTAAGATCAGAAAAAGGACGGTCCTTGAAATCGTAGAAGATTAGGCGCTATATGGATAAAGACGATACCCTTTTGATTGGAAAAATTGTTGGTGTTCATGGCATGAAAGGGTATCTGAAGGTCTATTCTTTTGACGAATCCATAGACCTGTTTGCGCCCGGCAGACAAATTCGGCTTAAAAAAAGCAGCGGCACGGTAAGCACATTTACGGTGAAAGATGTTCAGTCGTATAAGAATGTTTTGCGTATTGTCTTTGAGGGGATGTCGGACCGTACGGCAGCTGAAACGCTGATTGGTTCTGAACTGTTGCTTAAACGTTCTGAATTGCCGGAACCGGAAGAGGGAGAATGGTACTGGTGTGATCTTATCGGATTGGCAGTACACGATATTGATGGCACGTATCTGGGACACGTCGAGAATTTGTTTGAAACCGGTAGCAATGATGTTCTCGTTGTAAAACACGGAGATGAGGAAGTGCTCATACCGGTCACTGAATCCATCGTCTGCGATGTTGATTTTGATGAACAAAAAATCAGCGTCGATCTGCCCGAAGGACTTTTATAGAGGGTTCCAGTTGATGGATTTCAGCATTCTGACGATTTTTCCGGAAATTTTTGATTCTTTTTTGGCACACGGTATTATCCGGCGGGCGATTGAAGCCGGGATTATTTCCGTTGATCCAGTGGATATTAGAAAATTTGCCGAGGGGAAGCACCGGATAACAGATGATCGACCCTATGGCGGTGGTGCCGGTATGGTAATGAAACCGGAACCTTTGGCCGGAGTGATCGCAGAAGCGAAAAAAATAATACCGGGTGCCAGGACGATTCTTTTGTCACCCCAGGGAAGGCCGTTTAAGCAGTCGGTTGCCATTGAGTTATCAATGCTTGACGGTCTTATTTTTATTTGCGGTCGCTATGAAGGTGTTGATGAACGGGTTTATAAGTACATTGACGAAGAAATTTCAATCGGTGATTATGTTCTCACCGGCGGTGAACCGGCAGCAATGATAATAATCGATGCCGTGACCCGTCTGCTCCCGGGAGCCTTGGGAGGAGAAGACTCAGCGGAAAAAGATTCATTTACGGATCACTTGCTGGAGCATGCGCATTATACCCGGCCGCCGGTATTTGAAGATGACGCGGTTCCGGATATTCTTTTGTCTGGAAATCATGGAGCCATTGCAGACTGGCGACTCGAATCTTCATTGGTTCGGACGCTGTTAAAACGTCCGGATTTGCTGGATAGTAAAATGCTGGACAGTGTGGAGAAAAAAGTATTAAAACGGTGGTGCAAATATATTGAACAACTTATCTCCGCCTAAGCTGTCTGTTGCGTTGCTGCATCATCCGGTAAAAAATAAACATGGCGAGATCATCACGTCAGCGGTTACAAACCTTGACCTGCATGATATTGCCAGAATAGCAAAAACATATGGTGTTGAATCATTTTATGTGGTAACACCGCTGGAAGATCAGAGAGCATTAGTTGAAAAAATCGTTTCTCACTGGATTGACGGTTGGGGTGGTACATATAACCCGAACCGTAAAGAGGCATTGTCGCTGGTAAAGGTCAAAGATTCTCTGATCCAGGTTGTTGACGATATTAAAGCCAAGGCTGGCACTGATGTCCGTGTGGTGGTAACGTGTGCATCTGAAAAACAGAATGCACTGCGGTTTGAGGATTTTAAAAATCGTTTGAATGACCCGGCACAGGCATATCTTCTTGCTTTTGGCACTGCATGGGGGTTAACGGAAGAATTTCTCGAATCAGCGGATTTTGTTCTTGAGCCCATTAAAGGTAATACGGAATATAATCATTTACCGGTTCGATCGGCGGTAGCGATTATTCTGGACAGGCTGCTGGGCGTTGAGTGATTTTATTGAACACATTAAAACGTAATGTTTGATACGTTTTGAAATAAAATAAATTTAGAGGATTGTCATGGAAAAGATTAAACAGATAGAAAGAGAACAGTTACGGCTTGATCATCCGGATTTCTTTCCGGGTGATACAGTTAAGGTGCATGTAAGAATCAGAGAAGGTGAAAAAGAACGTATCCAGATATTTCAGGGCGTTGTCATCAGCAAGCGAAAAGGCACCACCAATGCATCCTTTATCGTACGTAAAGTGTCTTACGGTGTCGGTGTAGAACGTGTTTTTCCGACCCATTCTCCCAGTATTTCCAAAATCGAGGTCGTGACTCATGGTCGTGTCCGTCGTGCTAAGATCTACTACCTGCGCAACCTGAGAGGAAAAGCTGCCAGGATTAAAGAACGCCGCCGGGATCAGAAGTAGACACTCGCTGATAAGGCGGAACTGTTTTTTCCGATTATTGAATTTAATAGTTCAGATGGAATGGATTTTTTTATGCATTTTTGTCTGAACTATTTTTGTTATTTCCTGGCCCGGTTGTTTCATTATTCTTTAATCAGCGGGACGCTTTCATGTGCAAAATATTATAATGACAAATCATGATATGTGGGCATATGAAAAAGAGGCCCGGCAAAACGGCTATAATGCCGTGGCTGGGATTGATGAGGCCGGGCGCGGACCCCTGGCAGGCCCGGTTGTTGCTGCTTCGGTAATTCTGCCGGATATCTTTACGGTTTCGGGCATTGACGATTCCAAAAAAGTCAGTCCCAAAAAACGGGAAAAGCTGTTTGATGAGATTCAACAGCATGCGATTGCGGTGGGCGTCGGAATTGTTGAACCGGCAGAAATTGACCGAATCAATATTCTACAGGCATCATTACTGGCAATGGCCATATCCGTTCAAAATCTTGATTCGCCGCCTGATTTTCTGATGATTGACGGCACTTTTCTCATTTCTTTTGATCTTCCTCAAAAAGCAATTCCCAAAGGTGATTCATTAAGCATATCCATTGCCGCCGCATCTATTGTTGCCAAAGTTACCCGTGACAGAATTATGAAAGAATATGCCAAAGCTTATCCGGAATTTGATTTTGCAAAGCATAAAGGGTACCCGACCAAAGCGCACAGGCAAGCAATCCGTAAGCATGGTGTTTGTCCGATTCATCGCCAGAGTTTTAAAGGCGTCAAGGAGTATTGCCGGTAACAGTTAGAGATTGAACCGGGATTCATTTTAGGATGATTAATGCTTAACTTCAGACAAAAATTTGGAAAATTTGGAGAAGACTTAGCTGTCCGCTATTTGAAAAAAATGGGTTATCAGGTACTTTGCAGAAACTACCGAACCCGATTTGGTGAAATCGATATTATTGCAAAAGATTCCGATACCGTCGTTTTTGTAGAAGTGAAATCCAGGCGGACGTCATCGTTCGGGCATCCAAAATATTCAATCACTCATGGGAAGCAGGAACGCATATCCAAAACTGCCCTGTACTATCTTAAGGAAAATGACCAGAGCAATTGCAGTGCTCGATTCGACGTAGTAACCGTAAACTCCGTTGATAAAAAGACAGACGTTGAGATTATCAAAAATGCCTTTGAACTCGCCTATTAATGACCCGTTGCAGCAATTTGTGACCGGAACGCTCTATGTCGTTGCTACTCCGATCGGCAATCTGAATGATATCACATTCAGAGCCCTTGAAACATTTCAAAAAGTAGAACTGATTGCTGCTGAAGATACTCGCCATACCAAAAAGCTTCTTGCTCATTTTAAAATCAAATCCAGATTAATTGCCTATCATGAGCATAATGAAGAACAGAGTACAAAAGGTATCTTAGATAAGCTTAAATCCGGCGCGTCCGTTGCCCTGGTTTCAAGTGCAGGCACACCAACCGTATCAGATCCCGGGTATCGTCTGATTAATACAGCGATTAAGGAAAAGATAACGGTTGTCCCGATTCCCGGAGTTTCAGCGGCCATTACCGCAATGTCCGCATCCGGTCTGCCATCTGACCGGTTTTGTTTTATCGGGTTTTTACCATCCAAATCCAGAAAACGGCTTGAACACCTGAATCAACTGGTTGATATGGACGCAACATTGATTTTTTATGAGTCTCCCCGGCGCATTATAGCAGTGTTGGAAAACATGCTGGAAATATTCGGGGACAGGTATGCCGTTTTTTCCAGAGAAATGACCAAGACATATGAGGAATTTTTAAGGGGTAATTTTTCAGAACTGCTTGCTGAATTGAAAAATCGTCAGACGATTAAAGGTGAAATAACACTGCTGGTTTCAGGAGATAAAATTAAAAAACCGTTTTGTTTTGAAGATATCCGGCATCAGGTTGAAGCAGAACTTAAAATGGGAAAAACCGGTGTTTTGCAACTCGCCAAACAATTATCGATATCCTGCGGGGTGTCTAAAAATATGCTCTATGATAAAATTTTAGACTTAAAATCCACGATTGAACAAGTATCAGACGGGGAAAAAGGAGATAATACAGATGGATAGATTAGACGCAATTTTCTCACCGGAATCAGTGGCTGTTGTGGGTGCATCTTCAACGCCCGGAAAGGTCGGCCATGATATCTTTGAAAATATTCTCAAAGGCGGGTTTAAGGGGACGCTGTATCCGGTTAATCCCAAGGCCCGTTCTGTTTTAAGTGTTCGCTGTTATAAATCAATGATGGATATTCCGGATCCGATCGATCTTGCCATGATTATTCTCCCGCCGCGAATCGCGTTAAAAACCGTTGACGATTGTATTGAAAAAGGGGTCAAAGGGATTGTGATCGTATCGGCGGGTTTTAAGGAAGTCGGGGGCGAAGGGGCAAAAATTGAGGATGAAATTGCCGATAAGTGTAGAAAAGCCGGTATCCGCCTGATAGGACCCAACTGTTTAGGGGTCATTAATCCCAATGAAAATGTCCGGCTGAATGCCAGTTTTTCTGCAAGAATGCCTCATAAAGGCAATATTTCATTTATATCCCAGAGCGGTGCTTTGTGCACGGCGGTACTTGATTTTGCTGCGGACCGGGGATTCGGATTCTCCAAGTTTGTTTCCATTGGAAATAAAGCGGATGTGGATGAGCTGGATCTGCTGCGTTATTATCACAAGGATCCGGAAACCAATGTGATTATGATATATATGGAAGAACTCCGTTATAAACCGACTTTTATCGAAGAAGTAATTGAAATTACCTCTGGTGACCGTCCAACGCCGGTTCTGGTGATTAAATCAGGAAAGACAGCAGCCGGAGCGGCGGCCGCAGCCTCACACACCGGTTCTCTGGCCGGGTCCGAGGCTGTTTATAATGCGATTTTTGATCAGGCCGGTATTCTTCGTGTGGATTCCGTGGATGATCTGTTTGATTATGCGGTGGCGTTTTCCGCCCGGAAAATCCCGGTCGGCAACCGGGTGGCCATTATTACCAATGCCGGTGGCCCGGGAATTATTGCCACGGACATGACCGAAATGTCCGGACTGCAGCTGGCAAAATTCAGTGCGGACACGGACTGGAATCTGCATCAGTTCCTTCCGCCAACGGCGAATTTCAATAACCCGGTCGATGTCATCGGGGATGCGACCCGGGACCGGTATGAAAATGCTTTAGAAACAGTGATACAGGACGAAGGTGTAGATTGTATATTGATGATCCTGACACCTCAGTCCATGACTGACGCCATCGGCACTGCAAAGGCCATCGTCAATATTTATAATAATTCCACAAAACCGATTGTATGCAGTTTTATGGGAGTAGTGGATGTGTCGGCCGGTGTTAAGCATCTGCAGGAAAATCATGTGCCGGTGTATCGTTTCCCCGAGGACGCAGCAAGGGCTTTGGGTAAATTGTATGAAGCCACCCGATGGCTGGGACGCCGGATGCTTCCGGATTTTGATTTGACGTTTGACACAAAACGAGCAACGGAAATTGTCGATCAATGTCTGGCTGAGGGAAAGAAGGTGTTAGGGGAAGAAGACGGTCAGGAACTGCTCCAATGCTATGGATTTGATATCCCTGCAATGTGCATGGCAGGTTCCACGGCTGACGCAGTAAAAATTGCACAGGAAATCGGTTTGCCGGTGGTTATGAAAATCGTGTCTCCCCAAATTCTTCATAAATCAGATGCCGGTGGGGTTCAGGTCGGTTTGAAAACCCTTGAAGCTGTGGAAACGGCTTTTACTGAAATTATGGAATCATCAAAAAAATATAAACCGGATGCGGATATCAAAGGCGTTCTGGTTCAGAAAATGGTGCCGCCGGGCCAGGAAGTGATTCTGGGGGTTACCAAATACCCCGGATTCGGACATCTGATCATGTTCGGTCTGGGCGGTATTTATGTTGAATTGTTTAAAAATGTAACTTTCCGTCTGGCACCGATCGGACGAAATAATGCCAGGCGAATGATCAGAAGCATCAATGGGTTTGAA
>JAQIBZ010000166.1 GCA_027858815.1 Desulfobacteraceae bacterium | reverse complement strand
ATTCTAATTTTACAGTAATTTCTGAAAAGCAATGAAGTATAAATTTTCGATTCGTAAAAAAATGTTTCTGGTAATACTGGCACCGGCACTAGTGGTTGTATTGGTCATACTGATAGATTATCGAAACATCAATGTCTTGGGTCGCAGTGCGGAACAAATTCTTTCAGAAAATTATAAAAGCATCAATGCCGCTTTGCAGATCCGTTTGTCACTGGAAAACAATCAGAATCAATTACTATATCAATTTTTTCAAACACATCAATCGGCCTCGACATCTTTACAACAAAAACTTGATATAGAGCCGATATTAAACATATGCCGCGAAAACATTACCGAACCTGGAGAAAAAAAAATCATTGAAGGCCTTTATGAAATATTAGAAATCTATCGGATAAAATGGGATGGAATTGTTAATAATCAACTTCCCATTAGCCTCCTCGATAATCAGATTTATTCCTTTATTGAAACAACGGATTCCTTTAATGACGAATTAAATGATTTGATACTATTAAATGAACAAGGCATGGAGGCGGCAGAAAATAGAACCCGTCTTATTGCTGATCAAACAATTCATTATTCAATAGGCCTCCTGATTGCAGCCATTATTTTTTCATTCATTTTAAGCTTTCTTCTTTCCGGACGGATTTCCCGGCCCCTGACAATTCTTGCTGAAATAATGGCGAAAATCAAGGAAGGCAGCGGCAGATATCCCCAAATTAATATTAACACCAACGATGAGATCGGATTCCTCTCTGAGCAATTCAATCGTCTTTTTGAACGTTTGGAGGCATTTGATCATCGGAGCGCCGAGCAGTTTTTCGACGTAAAATCAAAGGCTGATCAAGCCGAAATCGCAAAATCTTCATTTATTGCTAATTTATCTCATCAGTTAAAAACCCCTATGACATCCATTTCAATGAGTATCGGCCTGCTTTTTGAAAAAGGTGATGCATTGCCGGATATCAAGCGAAAAAAATTAATACAAACCGCGATGGAAGAATGTTTGCGGCTGACATCCCTTATTAATGAATTGGTAGACATTGCGAAACTGGAAAGCATGGTCCGGCCGATGCAAAAAGAAATTTTAGAAATCGACCGGATTGTTAATGAAACACTCCAGCCATTGATTCATCAGGCGGAAGAAAAAGGAGTGCAAATCAAAATCCAAATAGATAAGCATATTCCGCCGGTGGCTATCGATTCGCTGAGGTTCCCATGGGTATTAACCAATCTGGTTGGAAATGCCATACGCTATACTGACAGCGGCGGCATTGTCGAGATTATGATAAAAAAAGAGGGACACCGCTGCGCTTTTCAATGCATTGATTCAGGCAGCGGCATTGATCCTGCTTTTTTACCAAAGATTTTTGACCGGTATACCCAGTTTTCAGAACGGGAAAAAAGCGGCACTATCGGGTTGGGTCTTGCCATTGTCAAAGAAATCATTGAGCTGCATGGCGGAGATATCTCTGTTAAGAGCCGACTTGGCCGAGGGACGATTTTTGAATTCTGGATACCAATCGGCGATAGCAGGAATAAATAATGCGAACCGCACTTATTATCGATGATGACCGCAGCATTGTGACAACACTTGAAATTTGCCTGGAGGAACTCGGCTTTTCCGTGAATTCAGCCTCAACCGCTGCTAAAGGGCTTGAGCTGTTAAAAGCCCATCACTCTGAGATTGTATTTCTTGATCTTAAGCTTCCGGATCAAAATGGCCTGGATATACTCAGCGAAATGGTAGTGAGTGAACCCCTTTCGTCCATTATTATTATTACGGCATATGCAACGATCGATACTGCAGTCAAAGCCGTTAAGATGGGAGCATTTGACTATTTACCCAAACCGTTCACCCCGGCTCAGATCACCCGTGTCATTGAAATGATTAAACGGGTAAACAAACTGGAATCACAAATCCGGACCCTGAAAGGGATTACCCAGGAAGGCGGTCTTCTTACTCGAAGCCGCCGAATGACAAAAATTTTAAAAACAGCGCGACAAATTGCAGATTCGACCGCAACGGTCCTGATTACCGGCGAAAGCGGAACCGGCAAAGGTTTGCTGGCCCGGTTGATTCATGATTGGAGCCACAGGGCTTCAGCGCCATTTGTAATGGTAGACTGCGCCGGATTGCACGAAAGTCTTCTTGAAAGTGATCTGTTTGGGCATCGCAAAGGGGCTTTTACCGGGGCAATTCAGGACAAAGAAGGGAAACTAAAGACCGCCGACAGCGGAACCGTTTTCCTTGATGAGGTATCTGAAATGACGCCGTCCATTCAGGCCAAGCTGCTACGCTTTTTACAAAGCAGGGAATTTGAGCGCCTTGGGGATACGGCCAGCATCAAAGTGGACGTCCGCATCGTCGGCGCCACGAACAAGTCCCTTGAAGATCTTATAACGGAAGGTCGTTTTCGTCAGGATTTGTATTTTAGAATGAATGTGGTGGAACTCAATCTGCCACCTCTCCGGGAAAGACCCGAAGACATAAGGATTCTTGCGGAATTCTATCTGAAGCGATTTGCTTTGCTTAATGAAAAAATAGTGTCCGGATTCAGCGATGATACCTTGGAACGCCTTGAAAGCTATAAATGGCCGGGCAATATCCGGGAACTTGTCAACGTGATTGAGCGCGGAACGATTCTGTGCCAGGGAAAACAATTAACCCTCAGGGAATTACCGCCACATATTACAGACCTTAATCAGTTATCGGGCACCAGGGAGAATTTCAAAAGCCTGTCTGAGATTGAAAAAAATCATATTCAATTTGTTCTGACCCATACCGATTCAATTGATGAAGCTTCAAAAGTTTTAGGCATTGATCCGGCAACCCTTTGGCGTAAACGGAAAAAATATAATATTGATTGATTCCATGCAAAATGCATGACCTAAATCTTGCATCTTGCAAGATTTGTCTTCAATCACCTTCCTTTCTTTCCTCATTATTTTCTATTTACCTGATTTTTTTATTCAATTTTTCAATGGCACTCCTCTTGCTATAGATTATGCGTAGTATTGTGAAATAAATTTTGAATGGACATGCCCCTGTACCGCAATTGCTGGTCAGGGAAATTTGAAAATAATCAGGTTCCTGTCAAAGTCCGGGGTTTCAGGCGTAATTATGAAAACATTGATATGCGACATTTCTGAAAGAAACACCGTGTATTCTAAAGGTTGGGATAAAACAACCAGTCCCATTCAATGCATGGAAAAAGCATTCACTGAAAACTATGCATTAATCGTTATTCAATTTGCAGCGCAAACGATTAAGCAGCGCTATGCGCTGATTGAACTTTGCGCCGTATTAAAACGAAATCAACAGACACATCATATCCCGATTATGGCTCTTTTACCCATAAAACACCGGTTGTTGCTTGAAAATCTAAGCAAAGTAAATGTCGAGTATGCAAAGATAATAACCGATCAGGCTGATGAAAAGGATATCCGATATTTTGATACAGAGGATTCCCTTTCTCGCCATTTGTCGGGATTATGCCCGTTTTTGGAATATCAGGCGATTGATTCAAGCCGCGAAATGACGGTTTGTAAAGCGTATTATTCCCGTCTGGTAATCACCGGAAACAGATTAAAACAAACATGTCACCACCCGGATTTTAAAATTTGTCCTTACTTTCAATTACCCAAATTAGCTAAAAAAATGATGACAAGAAACATTAATGAACATTTCGCACCGAATTAAATATTCATACTTGAAAAGATTATTAAAAATTCATCCTGCCTCGCTGCTGATATTGAGTTTCTTAGGTCTCATAGTCACCGGAACCATACTTTTAAAACTATCGATATCTACGAATGCCGGTCATCTTTCTGTGATTGACGCTCTTTTTACAGCGACCTCCGCCGTCTGTGTCACCGGCCTGATTGTGGTGGATACCGGAAGTTATTTTACGATGTTCGGCCAGTGCGTCATTCTTGTACTCATCCAGATCGGTGGGTTGGGAGTGATGACTGTGTCGGTGATGCTTTTCAGGATCATCGGCAGAAACATCACATTCAGGCAGCGCATGGCCCTGCAGGATGTGTTTGCGCACACGCCCAGGGGAGACATTTTTCAGCTTCTTAAAACCATTTTCATATTTACGGCAATTGTCGAATTGATCGGAATCGGCGGTTTTTTTATTTACTGGCTTCAATCGTTTCCCGTTGGCAGGGCGATGTATCTGGCGGTTTTTCATTCTATTTCCGCTTTTTGCAATGCCGGGTTCTCCGTATTTCCTGATAGCATGATGCGCTCAAGCGGTGACTGGTTCTTAAACCTGAATATGTGTTTGCTGATCATTCTGGGCGGTATTGGATTTCCAGCGGTTTATGATGTCTACACGAATTGGAAATCAAGGAATCAAGAACGCCGAAAGCTGTCGGTTCAGACAAAAGTCGTTTTTGTGACAACCATTGCCCTGATTTTTTTTGGCGCGGTGATATTCTGGTTACTGGAAAAGCCCCATACATTGTCCGGTCGACCGTTTTTGGAAACCATACTGATATCGGTTTTCCAGTCTGTTACGTGCCGAACGGCCGGTTTCAATACGGTCGACATTGCGTTGTTGAGTGATGCGACGCTGATGGCAATGACCGGGCTGATGTTTTTCGGCGCTTCGCCGGGTTCCTGTGGCGGCGGGGTTAAAACAACCTCTTTGGCGCTGATCGTTGCATTTACAATCAGTCGTGTAAAAAAACAAAAACGGTTGAATCTGTTCAAAAAAAGTATACCCGTTGAAACCGTCAGCCGGTCTGTCTCGCTGATTCTGGTTTGTCTGAGTCTGATTGGATTGGTGCTGTTTTTAATATTAGCCGGTAATTCTATGCAAAGTTCATTCACCCCTGCTCTTAAAACCCGATTTATCGCTTATCTGTTTGAGACAGTTTCAGCATTCGGGACGGTTGGTCTGTCCATGGGGATTACACCGACTCTTTCCTTGTGGGGTAAAAGCTGGATCATTTTGCTGATGTTTATTGGCCGGGTGGGCATTTTGACGTTTGCCTATATCATTATTGGCGGTGGGACTGAAAAAGGAAGAGAGTACGCCGAGGAAAATATTATGATCGGTTAAGGGAGCAAAACAATGAGAAAATTCGCCGTTATTGGATTGGGAAATTTTGGTTTTCACGTGGCCAAGGCACTGTATGCGGATGGCAATGAGGTGGTTGCCATAGATACTGACAAAGTAAGAGTTCAGGCCATTGGTGCCTATTCCACGGAAGCGATTGTCATGGATGCCACTGATAGAGTCGCCTTAAATTCACTGGGACTGGAAACCATGGATGGCGTGATTGTTTCCACCGGTACCAAAATCAGCATAAGTGTTCTGATTTGTTTATATTTAAGCGAGATTAAGGTAAAAAAAATTCTGGCCAAGGCCTTGGACGAGGATCATGCCAAAATCCTGAGAAAGGTAGGTGCTACAGAAATCATTCATCCTGAAAGAGATATGGCTCTGAGAATCGCAAGGGGATTGTCTACGCCGAATATTCTGGATTTCATCCCATTGTCTGATGAATTTGATCTTGTTCAGGTCGGCCCTCCGAAAGAATTTACGGGTAAAAGTTTAAAAGAGCTGAATCTTCGGGCAAAATATAACGTTCACGTAATCGCCATCAAAGAACTGGTACCGGAAAATTTTGTCCTGGTTCCCCCGGCAAATTTCGTCATAAAAGACAGTGATATTCTTATTATGTTGGGGAAATCAGAAAATCTTAAAAAAATTAAAGAGATAAATGGATTTAGGGGTCTGAAGTCTAATGGAACGAAATAAGATCGTCTTCCTCATGCTCACTGATTAAATGCCCCCGCTGGTCCGAAATCGCTTTTTCTTTCATTTTGTTTTGTAATTCAACTATTTAATTTAGTAATCGAAAAATTAATCACTTAATGAAAACACTTCGCGACAGATAGGCCGTATAGCCAATATATACAGCCAGCAAAATGGCCCCTTCGATTCTGTTTATGCGCCCCTGGCGGCCTCTGAAGCCGTAACCCATAATAAATAATGAAACGGTCAGGGCTACCACCACCGGGATATCCCGGGTCAGTGTTTCCTGTAGGACATGAAACGTAGAATTCCGGGAGAATTCCGGGGACAGTATATGTATTGACATATCTTACGGCTTTGGATATTTTATTTTCATGGCACGAATGGCAAGAGTAGTGGCGGAAGGGATGCCCCACCATATCACGCAACGCGGGAACA
>JAQIBZ010000091.1 GCA_027858815.1 Desulfobacteraceae bacterium | reverse complement strand
GGCCAGCACAATGTCATTCCGGCATGCTTCCCCGATAGAAACATTCGAGGACAAGCTTAGCCGGAATCTATGTTCGGATATAACACATAACTGGATTCCCGATAGAAACATTCGGGAATGACAAATCTGCTTTGGCTGAAACGATGATCAAGGCCATGTATTTAATGCACAATCGAATCCAGCAGAATCGGAAGAACCTGTGTTAACCGGATAGGCGTGCTCTGAATTATCTTAGATTTCTTCAAAAGATGCGTAAACCAAAAGATCACATTGGAATATATACCAATGTGATCTTTGAAATTTAAAAATCAGCAAATCAAAACCTTTAGCCCGGTTTTCTCACGGGTTAGAGATATTATAATCAGACTCTATTTATAAAGTGCTTCAAGCTGGTCCAGATATTTTTCATACACATTGCGGCGTTTTAATTTCATTGTCTGGGTCAGCATACCGTTTTCAATTGAAAAATCTTCCGGAAGGAAAATGAATTTCTTTGGAATTTCGTATCCGCCATATGTTTTCTTCAGGTGGGCGGTAACATCCGTCTTGATTAATTCCAGGACCTTGTCATCTTTGACCAGGTCTTTAGGGCTTTTGTCACCCAGGCCCATTTCATTGAGAACCGATTTTAACGCTTCAAAATCAGGCACCAGCATACAGACATTATAGGGCTTGCCATCTCCGTAAAGCATCGCATTAATTGCATACGCACTCAGTTTGATATCTTCTTCTATGGAAGCAGGATGCACATATTTGCCGTTTTCCAGTTTGTATTCTTCCTTAAACCGACCGGTAATATGAAGATAACCATCTTTATCCAGCCGCCCTCGGTCTCCGGTGCGGAATCCCACGCCAAGTTTAGGATCAGATACCATAACTTCTTGTGTTTTTTCAGGCTTATTGTGATATCCCTGCATTACATTGGGACCAAAACAAAGAATTTCACCATCTTCACTGTCTTCGCCCACAAGGGATTTGTCGATTTTTACGGTGACTTTTTCAATCGCCCGCCCGACAGTGCCAAGTCGTGTGGCTCCCGGAGAATTCATGGTCATAGCCGGTGTGGTTTCAGTCAAGCCGTAGCAATCATATGTAGGAATACCAATATCAATGAAAAACTGAGCAATTTCCGGATTCATTGCCGCACTGCCGGTTACTGCTTCTGTTAAACGGCCGCCGAACCGGGCGCGGATTTTTCCAAACACCAGTTTGTCCAGAATTTTGAATTTGAAGGAGGCTTTTCCTGTTTCCCGTTTTTTTTCCGCCTCTTTTTTAGCGGCATTAAAAAGTTTTTCCTTCAGCCCGCCATTTTCCCGCATCATATTGTGGATACCGGCATAAACCTTGTTAAACACACGAGGAACGGCAATAAGCATTGTGGGCCGGACCTTACCCAGATCATCCACAATAGTGTCAATGGACCCCAGGATGGCGGTGGAACCGCCAATGCAAATCCCAAGATAGAGTTCACCCGTCTGGCCGAAACTATGGGCCCAGGGCAAGATGGATAAAGTCACAACATTTTCATCTGCATGGGGAAACATTCTGCGAGCCGCCAGGACATTGGTGGTAAAATTACCGTGGCTGAGCAGTACGCCTTTAGGATCCCCGGTGGTACCGGACGTATAAATCAGGGATGCAATTTCACTGTAATGGGGCTTTAGGGATGCCACGGGTTTTTTTTGTCCCATTGCCTCCACTGCAGCCATACTGTTTTCTCCGGAGCCATAAATGATAAATACCTTTTCAAGGGTTTCTATCTCATCCACCCAGCCGATTACCTGGTTATATACGTCCTCATTAACAACAAAAAGGACCTTGAGGCCGCTGTCTTCTATAATATAGCGCCATGTCTTCTCCAGCTCCTTTTCATACATGGGAACAAGACGCGCCCCTCTTCCATAAGCGGCAAAAGCAATCACACTCCAGGCTTCTGAATTATTGATGATGAGTCCGACCCCGTCTCCTTTCTCAATACCCAGTTGTGCAAGACCGCCCCGGAGGTTATCTACCCGTTGTGCTACCTGCCCATAGGTTTTGTAATCATAGTCGCCATCGGCATTTTTCATGCCCACCAAGGGCCGGTCAGAAAATTTTTTCACGCTGTCTTCAAACATATCCACCAGATTGGAAGGATACTCATACCACGCATCAGTTTTAGTCATTGCAAAGTCCTTTTAAAATTTTTTGTCCATCAAAAAACTGTTGGACCGATTTAAATCAATCCCCTGATTTCGCCCCTCACCTGTTTTACTCACATGGAAACCTGAAGATCTTTAACATATTTTATGTCAAAATACAAAGGTTTGCCAAAATTTATCACGGTAAATTTGTTCTATTCAATTTAACTGGCGGGCACGGTGGCCCGCCCTACGGCAACACGCATCGTAGGGTCGGCCACCGTGCCGACCCTCAATGCGTCAACAGGCCCATGGTTAATAGGCTTTGCGGTCAGAACAAATTTACCCTGCAAAATTTATCATCAGTTTTATGGCCAAGCCTTTTGCAAAAGTGCACAAACATTGACGCATCAAATGGCTGTTTATCCTGATACTCTTCAAACCCTAAAAAATACTGAAGATATGGATTGTCTTGAATCTGTTGAAATGTTTCTTTATCATAGGTACCCAATCGTTCCTTACCCTGAAACTGTTTTAAATCGTTAGGTGACCTTATGATGCGCCTTTAAGGATAGCCATGGCCTCTTCTGCCGTCTTATTCTCATGCACAATCGCACATGCGGCTTTTACAAATAAGACCGGGTCTTTGTGCTGAAAGGCATTGCGGCCGATGGAAAGTCCCTTGGCACCTGCCTGCATGGCCCCTTCAATGGATTTAAACATTTCCGCATCACTGAGCTTGCTGCCGCCGGCAATCAAAATCGGTGCCGGGCATCCTTCAACAACTTCGGCAAATGATTCCGGGTCGCCTGTATAAACGGTTTTAACATAATCAGCACCCAATTCAGCGCCCATTCGGGCGGCCAGTTTCACCACCTCAACACCTTTTTCATCTTTAATTAACGGGCCCCTTGGATACATCATGGCAATCAGCGGCATTCCCCAGTAATTGCAATCCACTACGACCTTGCCGAAGTCTGTGAGCATTTCCGCTTCATGTTCATCCCCCACGTTGATGTGGATGGAAACACCATCTGCGCCTACCCGGAGAGCGTTTTCAACTGTATTGACAAGTACTTTTTTGTTGGGTTTTGGAGACAGCATACTGGCGGCGGATAAATGCAGAATCAGTCCGATGTCCCGTCCATAGCTCCTGTGGCCGTGTTTGGGCAGTCCCAGATGGCCGATGACCGAGTTGGCCCCGCCTTCTGCCACCTGATCAACCGCTTTTGACATATCCACAAGCCCTTTGATCGGGCCGACGGTTACCCCATGGTCCATAGGCACAATCACAGCTTTTCCGGTTTTTCTGTCAACGATCCGTTCCATCCGGACGGCTTTTCCGCTGGTGAACATTCTTTCTGTCTCCTTATAAAAAATTGAAAATTCAAATACTTTGCTTAATTTAAATATGATAAAATTAAGCGGGTTTGTGTTGGTAAGTCAAGAAATAAGGGCATGGTAACTATATCAACCGGGAATTATTATCAGCTTTCCAGATGCTTTAAATTTAATCGAATCATATCCATATAATATTTTATTTTTTGTTCATCATTGCAGCCGACAATACCCCGGCGGTTATAAAATTCTATGGCATTTTTATAATTTGCTTTAGAAAGTGATTCGGGTAATTCAATTTCACCCCGTTTGTACATCTGGTTGCCCAGTGTCTGAATTTTTTTAATCCGATCGGCAGGTTGAATGGCCTTTTTTTGTTTTCGGGAAAAATGATTGAGTACGATCAGATAAGATTCAAAATATGATTTTAAGAACCCGGCGTAATATTTCAACTTTTGCAGTCCGGAAGCAGTCAGTGTATAGGTGTCGGGCAATGTGGGATGCGGATTCACAATCTCATCGTTGATAAATGCCTTGATACTTTTGCGGACCAGAAATTCCGGTGCATGACCGGCATTGTAGGCAAACTCTTTTTTGAATAATTTTTGTAACAATTGGTAATTGTTGTGAAGGCTGTCTGAAGTGAATCGGAAGTCATCAACAGCAAGAATGGACAAAGCCGCCATTGCCGGCGGGATAAAATAGGCAATACAGCTGTTTTTATAGTATTCCAAAAGCGCCCGGCGATTTTCGGAAACACGAAATTCACAATTCGTTAAATCCTCAATGTCATCACCGGAAACCCGTTCAATGAGTTTTTGATTCAGATAAGATTCCACCACCTGTTTTACCGCATATTCATGATCATGAACCAGGGTATCAGCTAACTCAACTTCTTGGGCCGTCAGATAACTCATGTATGATTGGACATGAGCAATGACCAGGCTATAGGTAAATTTATGCTTGGAACAATTAAGCATCGCTGATGCAATTAAAGCCTGGGGGGTAACGACGGTCACTTCATCAATGGCATTTAAAATAGTGTACCCGATATTCTGGGCAAACTGCATTTGTTTTTTTGGCGTAATGCTTTCCAGTAGAAGTCCGTTATTATTTAACATCGATGAAAGGTACAACGGCTCGTGAAAACGGATGTATATTTTCCCGAATCGCTGCTTTAGAAATTTGCGGGCACCCAACACCTGCGATAATGTTTCCTTTTTTTTCTGACCCCCTTCAACTTCATGAACATGGGCCCCTTCCTCGATGACCCGGTCGTATCCGATAAATGTGGGGATAAATATCAAATCATTGCATTTACCGTGTTTAAGGGCGTCAATTAAAATAGACAAAAATCCGAGCTTGGGGCGCAGTAATTTTCCGGAGCGGCTGCGGCCGCCTTCAACAAAAAACTCGATACTGCTGCCTTCGTTAACCAGCCGGTAAATGTATTCGCTAAAGACTTTGGAATACAACTCCTTGCCTTTAAATGACCGCCTGAGAAAAAAAGCGCCGCTACTCCTGAAAAGTACGCCTATCGGCCAGAACGAAAGGTTTTTGCCTGCTGCGATATGGGGACATGGCAACTGGTTACGATTTAAAAGGTAAGAAAGAACCAGGTAATCGACGTGGCTTTTATGACTGGGCACATAAATAATGGTGCCCTTTTGTGCCAAATGTTTAACCCGTTTTAACTCGTCCATATTAAATGAGACACCGTCAAACATGGCGTGAAATATCCAGGTAAGCGTTCCTGCAAAAAGATCGAGCACGGTTTTGCTTTGCCTGGCAGCAATTTCTTCCAGATAGGCATCCGCCTTTTTGTAAACCTTAAATACCGGAATTTTTTCTTTTTCTGCATGGTTTTGCATAAACTTTCGTAACCGGGCACCGGTTAAAATACTTTCTTTTAACTCCACACGGCTTCTCACCATCGGACCGGTAACGCTCTGGCGGTGACGGTCCAATTGCAGAATTAAGCTTCGCCTTAGTGAAAGTCCCTGCTCTAAAATCGACAAATCTTTAATGCCGGGAACAGATAGAAAAGATTTGAGATTCAGCGGTTCTGAAACTTCAACGGAAACCCTGCCGTAATAGCGGATCAGGGTAACCAGGCGCCGAATTCTTCCCGGCTTTTCTTCGGTCCCGAAAATCAGATCAAATATGTCGGGTTTCGACCTGAGCGGATTGCGGCTGAAAAACATCAGGTTCGGTACCAGAAAAACAGGCTTATCCATTCCGGCCTGCAACGTTATTAAGTATTCTAAAGGATCAGTTTTGGCTTCAACAAACCGGCGTGTAAATCCTTTTTCATCAATCAGGGAGAGCATTGCCGTGCGTCCGTTGGTAATTTCCCTGCCAATGTACCCATCGGTGTAGGCATTTGAAAAACGGCGATGACGCAATAAAAAATCCGTCTTGGCCAGCAGCATGCGTAAAATTCGTGAAAACGGTTGCCAGAACCAGATTTGATAATCAAAACCGATTTCCGGAAATGGAAGGTTTTCTTTTTTATAGCGGGTATGCAAAAAAAGGTATTCAAAATCACTTTTATGGCGATTCACATAAACAATGATTCCTTCTTTGCTCAGTTTGGTTATTTTCTCCTTCTGTTCGGGGTCCAGTTTGATGCGTGAATAGAAAAAACCCAAAATCAGTGACGAGATCCGGCCAAGGCGTTCCGGCAGAAAACACAGATAATAGTCATGGGTATGGCCAAGCAGCCAATCAATGATACGGCGGTGGACCGGGTTCTTTTTTTGTGTAGCATTCGACATATGTGTATTCCGCTATTTAAATTTTTTTAGATGGTTCCTGAATGAAGATAGTTCTGTAAAAAGGTCCAGATTGTCAAACAATCATTTTCACACAGGCAGGGTCAATGTCGCCTTGACACCGCCTTTTTTTTTGTTTTCCAGTTTAATGGAACCAAAGTGGAGTTCTGCCACCTCTTTTACAAAATTTAGTCCCAGTCCCGTACTTTTTTTACCGGTATTTGGTCGCGGGAGAGAAAAAAATTTGTCGTAAATTTTATCTTTGGCGTAATCCGGGATGCCGGGACCGTTGTCGGAGATGGCGAGTCGGATGATTTTTCCGTCTGACTGGCAGTCAATATTTATTGAACTGAGTTCCGGAGAAAAATCAATGGCATTCTGGATAAGGTTGGCAATGGCCTGGTTGAGAAGAAAGGAGTCGCCTTTGACAAAAATGGAGTCCTCAATGTTGAATGACGGTGTAACTTTCTTTTGAGACAAAATGGGCCGCTTGCTTTCTAAAACGGTTTTGATCATAGAACAGACGGAAATATTTTCCCGTTCGGATATTTTTCGCCGGGTTTCAATGGCGGCCAACTCCAGCATCCGGTCCACAATTTCCTGGATACGGTTGGATTCATTATGGATATTTGCAAGAAACCGTTGCCGTTGTTCGGGTTGCATGTTTTCCTGCAAAAGTTCCGCTGCCCCGCGGATGGCGGAAAGAGGACTTTTGATTTCATGGGTCAGATTCTGGACATATTGTTCCACGTAGTTCTTGCCTTCCAGGGCTTCCTGCATTTTTTCAAAGGATTTTCCCATGTCCCCGATTTCACTATCATCAAGTACCGGAAAGGCAACCCGTTTGCCGCGTGAGATGTCCTCGGCATATTGGGTCAGACGCTGGATGGGGCGGGTCAGCCAGATGGAGACCAGAAAGCTCAGCAGCAGGGCGGCAAGGATGGCAAGTGCGCCGATTTTTGTGATCTGGGGTCGGGCATTAATAAGAAATTCATTAATATTGGCAGTGGGTTTGGCCACAGTCAGGGATCCTGCCAGTTCGCCGTTGACCCGGATCGGAGCTGCAACATAGAGTACGGATGATTTCGGATCGGTCGGGTCCTGTAAAGTACTCCGGGCACCGTATTGACCGTTGAGGGTCAGATAAACATCCCGCCAGATGGAATAATCCAGCCCGATGTTTTCCCGGCCGGCAGAATCAAATATCAGGATGCCTGCTTTGTCCGTAATATAAACGCGGATATCCACATTTTTTTTGGTCAGTTTATATATATTGACAGAAAGGGGGCGGTTGGCAGTATTTGCAAACAGCGTATACCATTTTTCCGGATTAAAAGTACCCTGCGCCATTTCCGTTCCTGCCATTTCAGCCAGCAGGTTGGCTTGGTCGACCAATGGGTCTTCAACGCCTTCAAGGTAGCGGATGCGGATATTGTCCCTGATCCAGTCAATGGGGTAGTAAAAACAGGCGGCAAAAATCAGGAAGCAACAGACAAAAATGCGGGTTCCCAGCTTCATAAGTTCTCTTTCAAGGAATATCCAACGCCCCGGTGGGTGATAATGGGATCTGTTTCCGGAGCAATGGCTTTTAATTTGGCGCGGATGTTTTTGATATGCGCGTCAATGGTCCGGTCCATGCTGGCATTGGGGTCATCCCATGCCAGATCCATCAATTGATCGCGGGAAAACACCTGGCCGGGCCTGCGGATAAAGGCTTTGAGCAGGTTGAATTCATATTTTGAAAGATCCAGAGCTTGATCGAAGTAGAGAATTAGGCGGCGTGCGGTATCAATTTTAAAGACGGAAGCCGTCGGCGGCGTGTGATACGAATTCTGTGTGCGCCGGAGTATGGCCTTTACCCGGGCAGAAAGCTCCCGGGGACTGAATGGTTTGACCACATAGTCGTCTGCCCCGATTTCAAGACCCACCACCCGGTCGACTTCATCTGCCCGGGCCGTGAGGAAAATAATCGGCAGGGTATGTTTTTTCCGGATGGTTTTGCATAATTCCATGCCGTTAATGTCCGGCAACCCGATGTCCAGTATGATCAGGTCAAACCGGTCTTCAGTCAATGCCTGTATTGACGGCAGGCCCGCAGATAGCGTGCGGGTTTCAAAACCTTCCGTCTCAAGGGCATACTGGATGGTGTCTGCGATGGCCGGTTCGTCTTCTATGATCAGTATTTTTGGTTTCATGGCGTTCTTCTGGTTATTTACCACAGAGAACACAGAGAACACAGAGAACACAGAGAAAAATATGGTTTTTTGGCCTTGATCATCGTTTCGGCCAAAGCAGATTTG
>JAQIBZ010000041.1 GCA_027858815.1 Desulfobacteraceae bacterium | reverse complement strand
GACCATATTCGAAACCGAACCTGCTTTGTGCGCAGGGACCAGCATTGGTGGGGTTGATTTAAGAAGGATTTAAATTTAGATGGTCAGGAATTTTCATCACAAGAAGAAAGGGGAAATATATGAAAACAAACATGGGATTGTGGATAGATCATCGTAAGGCTGTGATTGTGGCAGTTTCGCGCAAGGGTGAGGAATCAATCATTATCCAATCAAATGCAGAAAAACAGCCCGGACGGTTTGACGGGGTACGTTCGACGACCTCCTATGAAGCTCAGAAGATTCAAGCGGATGGCAGACAGGATATAAAATTTGCCGACAAACTCAACATTTACTACGATAAGGTCATTTCGATGCTTCGTGACGCCAAATCCATTTTTATTTTTGGTCCGGGAGAGGCAAAAGGTGAGTTGAAGAAACGTTTGGAAGATGACCATTTTGATCACCTCATCCAAGCTGAGGAAACAGTTGACCAGATGACGGATCCCCAGATTGCAGCGAAAGTCCGAGAGTATTTTAACTAAGCCCTGACGTTGCAACGAAATACTGCCTCAGCTAAAAAAAAGCATTTTTGGAGCAGTCTTCGACAGACTGCTTGACAATATCGGTGAACAATCTTTTTTTAACCGAGAAGTACATTGGGCGAAAATTAAAATGGGAATCAAATCATTGGTTCGCCAACCATTAACTTCCTATGGCTATCAATACCTGAAATTCTTAGGCCGCAATCTGCTGAAAAATAATAAAAACTTCGCTGAGACAGTGCGTATGGGTATTCTTGGACATTATCTTCATACGATTACGCGTCAAACATTGGCTTCAAAGGAAGATAAATAAGATGACAAATATAAAAAATGTGTCTGACCTTCGTGGTACTGGATCTTTAATGATTTCCGCCATTATTGGTGCTACCAAAATTATAGAAGATTTGCATCATACTATATTGAATTTAGCAGGTAAACTTAGCGTTTTACATTTGACGAAAGGGATTACAGAGCCGATTTACCGGAATATCCACGCAGTGTGCAAATATTTTGATGGTGGTGGTATTGATACCGTGCTGAATAAAGTTGTTCCTCTATTCGTAAAAAAGGTCTCCGTACGTGAAACGGTTTTATCCATTTTAAATGGTGTTCTTGGTGATTATCTGGCGGCTTCGAACAATCCTCTTACCATTTCTATGCAGCTACGCCGGAATGGAGAGCCGCTATCTATGGATGATAAACTTTTTTCTAACTTGGAATCAGGTAGTAAACTTGCTTTAATGATACACGGGGCATGCATGAATGATTTACATTGGAACAAACGTGGGCACGACCATGGAGCGGATTTAGCTCGAGATATGGGATACATACCAATCTATTTGTATTATAATACAGGTCTTCACATTTCAGAAAATGGCAAATTATTATCCAACTTAATGGAAACGTTTATTAATAAATTACCCCAACCAATAGAAATAGTAATCATCGCCCATAGCATGGGAGGGTTCGTTTCCAGGAGCGCCTGTCATTATGGGAAACTTGATGGTCATACATGGCTAAATTATTTACGTAAACTCGTTTTTCTCGGTACGCCACATCATGGATCACCTTTGGAGCGCTGGGGCAACCGGATAGACCTACTCCTTGAAAAAAGTCCGTATAGCATTCCTTTTTCACGTTTAGGGAAAATCCGTAGCGCAGGAGTTACAGATTTGCGTTATGGAAATTTGTTGGATAATGATTGGAAAGGACGAGACAGGTTCAAAAAGTCAGGAGATATTCGTGTTTCTGTGCCTTTACCTGATGGTGTGCAGTGCTATACAATGGCTGTAACTATAGTCAGAAAATCAAACAATATCGGTGATAATTTTATCGGAGATGGGTTGGTAACATTAAACAGCGCTTTAGGGTGTCATGAAAATACGGACTTGAAGCTTTTATTTCCAGAAAACCATCAATGGATTGGTCGTAATATGAACCATATGGATTTTCTTAATCAATCAGAAGTATATGAAACCATTAAACGGTGGTTGAAAGAATAATGGGGTTGTAAGCACAAAACTATTCTAATCCTTATTCTTCCTGTTCTGGGCTTTATTATCTGGCTGTTCGCCGGACCGCGTCAATCCAGGACATGAATAGCAGGAAATGATCTTTGGGCACATCACAAAAAGCAACAGCACTCTGATATCCGATCCGGCTGAAGGTGGTCTTCAAGTATTTCGGTACATTGAACATCGTGCTTTCCGTTTTGGTGCTGGCGCCCCTAATGGTCTCCATAATTTTTGGGGATTACCCCATCAGCTTGCGGTATGTATTGATTGCAGGAGGGCTTTTTGTCTTAGGTTTCGGACTGTCGCGACTGCCGGGCACGAAACGTATTCAAACCAACGAGGCCATGAGCATAACGGCACTGGCCTTTCTCTTTGCCCCACTTCTTTGGCCTACCCCATGATGGGTTCGGGCCTGACTTTCCTGGATGCCTTTTTCGAAGCCATATCGGCGGTTACCACCACCGGTTTGAGTACCACCGCAACGATGGCCGGTAAACCCCAGAGCTTTCTTTTCGCCCGTGCCTGGATGCAGTGGTACGGGGGCCTTGGAATTGTGGTGATGGCCCTTGGAATCATGATAAAGCCCGGTCAGGCCGCCAGACGCCTGGGAAATATGGGAGATTATGAAGATGATCTCATCGGCGCCACACGTTCCCATGTCCGATATATTTTATTGGTCTACGGCATCCTGACCGGTATGGGCATCCTCCTTCTTTGGATATTGGGCGCAGGGGGATGGAACGCCGTGCTTTTTACCCTGGCGGCCGTGTCCACCGGAGGATTTTCCCCCCATGATGCCAGCCTCAAGGCCCTTCATGGGCTCCCGGTACAGTCGGCGGTCATTTTTCTTTCCATGGCAGGCGCCATCTCGTTTATTTATTATCGGCGACCTTTCCGTGAAGGCTGGCGCGTGGAGATGAATGATCGTCAGACCCAGATTTTTCTGCTCGCCGCGTTATTATCGGCGGCGCTGTTGATTTTTTTTCTCAGGAATAATAACGGCCTTGACTGGTCTCAGGCCATGCGCCATGGGATATTGAATGCATTTTCCGCTCAATCCACCGCCGGATTTTCATCCATGGATCTATCAAGGATTGATGCCGGATCCAAGCTGGTGTTGATCTTCTCCATGCTTTCGGGGGGTTGTATCGGTTCCACGGCGGGCGGGATCAAGATACTGCGTCTGATTATTCTGATGCGTCTGCTCTATTTGATGATTTTGAAGGCCGGTTTGTCTCCGCACGCTACGATAGATATCAAATTGGAAGGACGCAGCCTCCAAAGCGATGAAATACAGAACACCATGAGCATTATTATACTTTTTATTCTGTTTATAACCCTTTCGTGGTTTCCGTTCGTGGCAATGGGATATGACCCGATGAATTCCCTTTTCGAAGTGGTATCGGCTATCGGGACGGTAGGGCTTTCCTCGGGTATCACCTCGCCGGATCTTCATCCGTTCCTGAAGGGCATATTGTGCGCGGATATGCTTCTGGGACGGCTGGAAATATTGGTGTGGCTGGTCCTGCTAACACCCCGAAACTGGCTGGGGGAGAGATGGGAGGAATGATATGAGAATCGTATTTTCCGGAGCCGGGCCTGCAACCATATTAGCGACCGGTTTATTGATAAAGAAAAATCACGAAGTTATTATTATCGATACGAGCAAGGAGAAAATTGATACACTTTCTGAAAAAATGGATTGCAGCTTTCTTCACGGCGACGCTTCAAAACCCGCCATTCTCAAGGAAGTCAATCCGAAAAATTGCGACTTTCTGTTTTGTCTTACTGACTGCGACGAAGTGAATATTATCACTTCCCTGCTGGGACGTTCCCTTGGTTTTAAGAGGGTCGTGACCA
This sequence comes from Desulfobacteraceae bacterium, assembly GCA_027858815.1. Taxonomy (GTDB): domain Bacteria; phylum Desulfobacterota; class Desulfobacteria; order Desulfobacterales; family Desulfosalsimonadaceae; genus SURF-3. The sequence continues at coordinate 3,610 of JAQIBZ010000041.1, read as the reverse complement.
GCATTGAAAACACCGAGCTGGAAGAAATGTGTCGGGAAATTGGTTTGAAAGATGTTGTCATCCCCGCACGATCCATAAGCCGCCATATAGAGAATATGGTTGAAGAATTGGAAGATATTGAATTATCGAATTTTTTAAAGGGAGAGGCCAGGTTGTTAAGTTTTATTGCGGGCAATGAGGAGGCGGGCGCTGTTTCGGAGCTGGATTTGCCTGAAGACGCGAAATGTATCTATTATTATCGTGATGAAAAATTTTATTTGATGGATGAACAGACCAGGATTAAAAAAGGGGATGAAATTGTTGTCGTAACCCATGTTGATAATCTATCCGAATTGAATAAACGATGGGATAGCACCCAGACCAACGGCGGATAAGCGAGCACCAGACCGTGCGGGATTATGTTTCCCAAGAGGATCGTCGCTGAATAAGGCAGGGGAAATATCATGGAGAAAGACTTAAATGTTGAAAGGCCGGCCGAAGCCGAAAAAACCATTCAAGAAGAAGTGGAAGCGAAGGTCACGCGGAAGCCGTCCAGGAAGCTTTTCGGAACCTTCAGCGGCGTTTTCACACCCACGCTCCTGACCATTCTGGGTGTGATCCTGTATCTGCGGGAAGGCTGGGTGGTCGGCAACGCCGGCCTTCTCGGCGCCTGGCTTATTATTATCATCTCCTTTGCTATCACTTTTTTCACCGCGCTTTCCCTTTCCTCCATCACCACCAATATCAGACTCGGCGCAGGCGGCGCTTTTTCCGTTATCAGCCAGTCTTTGGGACTGGAAGTGGGCGGGAGTGTGGGCATCCCCCTTTACCTGGCCCAGGCTTTGGCGGTGGCCATGTACATTTTCGGTTTTCGGGCCGGTTGGCTATGGATTTTCCCCGATCATCCACCCCTTCTGGTGGACCTCGGCACATTTGCGCTGCTGTTCGTCATTGCGTTCATCAGCGCCAGTCTCGCTTTTAAAGTCCAGTATCTGATTCTTGCCGCCATCATTGTTTCCCTGATCGCCGTAGGAGCGTCCGTCTTCACTCAATCCATGGACAACCCCATACGGTGGTGGGGGACCTTTCCCGGTTCTCCCGAGACGGGCTTTCAGGGTATCGGCTTCTGGGGGGTTTTTGCCGTGTTCTTCCCTGCTTCCATCGGAATCATGGCAGGCGCCAACATGTCCGGGGATCTCAAAAACCCCCGCCGGAGCATTCCTGTTGGAACCCTGTCCGCCATCGGACTAAGCTTCATTGTTTATCTTATTCTGGCAATATGGCTCGCCATGAGCGCGTCCAACGCGTCACTGCTTAACAACTACAGCGTCATGATCGAAAAAGCGGCATGGGGTCCCGCCGTATTGGCCGGTCTGCTGGGCGCGACCTTTTCTTCCGCCCTCTCATCACTGGTGGGGTCACCACGTATTCTCCAGGCCCTGGCGGAACACAAAATCCTTCCCGGCAGTGCCTGGTTCGCCGTCCGCACGGCCAAAGGCGAACCCAGAAACGCCATGCTGCTGACGGGCGCCATCGTCCTGCTCGCCTTAATGTTGAGAAACCTTAACGCCATCGCACCCCTCATCACCATGTTTTTTCTGATCACCTACGCCACCATCAATGGGGTAGTTCTTATTGAGCAAAGCCTTAAACTGGTCAGCTTCAGGCCCCTTTTGCGCATTCCCCGGCTGGTTTCCGCACTGGGCTGCGCCGGATGCCTGTTTGCCATGTTCATCGTAAATGCAATCTTCGCCATCGTGGCCATGGCCGTGGTAATAGCCCTGCACGCCTATCTGATTAAAAAACGAATCAAGGCGCCTTTTGGCGATGTGCGAAGCGGCCTTTTCACGGCTTTGGCCGAATGGGGGGCCAAGAAGGCGGAGGATCTGGGTGGTTCCAGGGAAAAGGTATGGAAAGCGAACCTGCTGGTGCCCGTCGAGGATTCCCGTGAAGTTCGAAATGTCTATCTACTGCTGAAAGATATGGCCAGGCCCAAAGGTTTTGTTCGTCTGCTCGGACTCACCGGAGAACGAAACCTTGAGGAATTGACCGAGAATCTTCCCGTTCTGGTGGAAGATTTCAAAGACGAGGATGTTTTCTCCACATGGACGGTCATTGACATTGACGCCGCCACATTTAGTGAAAACCTCGTGGTGGGGCTTCAGGCACTGGGCAGCGCATTCTTCAGATCCAGCGTGATTTTTCTTCCTTTTCCCCAAGAATCGGAACAAGAGGCGAAAATTCAACGCATCGTTAGAAATGCCAAAAGATACGAACTGGGCGCCGTATTATTCCACGGAGAAAAACTGGAGGAAAGGGAAGACAAAATGGTCCATCTGATCATCGATCGTCCGGAGAGCGGATGGAAGATCAGTGTGGATCTGGGAAGATTCGATCTGGCATTGCTTTTGGCCTACAAACTGAAACATAACTGGCGCTCAAAAATAATTTTGACGGCGCTGACGGAATCGGGAGAAGACCGGGAAGCGCAGGATTTCATTGACAGCGTTGTCGAACTGGCCAGAATTCCAAATGTACAATCCAGAATGGCCCATTCCAAAGAAGAACTCCGACCTCCTGACAGGGAAGCGCCGTTTGTTACCCTGCGCAGCATTCAAAAGGATCTCGATTTTGAAGCGCTTCGTGAAACAATAGAGATAGTGCAAACCCCCTGTCTCTTTGTCATGGATTCCAGCCTGGAAAACGCACTCATATGAGACTGTCGAATAAAGGAACCTTTTCATACCCGTCATGCATTTTCTTCTGTGCAGTAATGTCGGAAATCCCCTTATCATTTGCCTCCAATAACACCAAGGAAGTCTAAAAAAGGCCATATGTGACCAATAGGTAATATGTGACCTAATTTATAGGGCTGTTAAAGACTGCCCTGAAAGCGCTTTTTAAACTAATTATTCTTATAAATCAAGATGATGGGTGACACAACCCTGAGTGTTGGAAACCTGGCGCTAAAATTGCAAGTATAAAAAGCAGTCCTTCGCCGAACATTATTTAAGCGATACATTCTTACGCCAAAAGAAAGTTCTTATTCATATTGTGTTGTGAGGATCAACGCATCTCTAATAACCATAAGAAAGGAGGTAAACGTGGCTGAGAATAATGCAATAGCAGGGGTCTTAAGCTCTCACACCGAAACGAAAAATAGCATCAAAGAACATCAACGTGCACAAATCCAAGCGAAAACGATTTCAACATTACTCATTTAACGAAAGGAAAAAATCATGAAAAACTTACAAAGCGTTTTACGTAATCTTCTTGTCGTGGCTGTCGCCACATTCTCGCTGATTGCGATCAGCAGCCAGTCAAATGCTGAAACCGTAGATGATTTAAAAAAGGACGCTGCTCAGGCACTGCAAATCTTGTACAAGCACAATCCTGTTGCCGAAACAATTTCCAAAAATGCAAAGGAAATCCTGGTGTTCCCTAACGTCATCAAGGCAGGGCTCATCTTCGGCGGAAGTTATGGTGAAGGTGTTATGATGAAAGACTCACATGTCGAGGGCTACTATAATACCGTTTCTGCGTCCTGGGGCTGGCAGGCCGGCGCCCAGTCATACTCCTACGTAGTATTTTTGATGAATGACAAGGCCAAGAGCTATCTGGATAAATCGGA
>JAQIBZ010000499.1 GCA_027858815.1 Desulfobacteraceae bacterium | reverse complement strand
GTTGAAATAGCCGTCTTTGTGGGTGTGAAAAATAATGTAATTGATCAGCCGAAACTCGGCTGGACACCGTTTTATGCGACTCCTACCCATATGTTTATTAATGACGTGTTAAAAGATTTTTCTGCCTATGATGTCATGAAGTACATGTTTGACCATATCAGGCAGCAAATGCACAATGAGAAATGAAATGCAATATAAATAGATAATTTCTATCAAAGCCAAAGAAAATATAGATATTATGAATTGGACATTACTATCTATTTGTGGCAGATTTTCAGCCATTTCAAACTAAAATCTGGACACATGAAAAAGGAGAGTTATATGTTCCAAAAATTAAAAATATTTATAATTTTAACGTGTTTAACATTCTTATCTATTGCCGGTTGCAACGATTCCAGTTCCGAGAAAAAAGCCACTGTCGATCCTTCTTACAAAGGATATCCCAACGGCGGGCTTATTGCGGTGGCCGAAGACCTGACCGAATCCGGCGTCGTCATACTCGACGCCCGGAGCGCGGATGCCTATAATGCCGGCCATATTACCGATGCCGTCAGTGTGCCGTGGCAGAATTTTTCCGATTCCGATTTTAACCTGAAACCGGTCAGCGATCTGGAAACCCTGCTCGGCGCAGCCGGCATCAAACGGGATACCTGGATGATCATCTATGATGATACCACCGCTTCCTGGGGTGCTGGCGGACGGCTTTTCTGGATGTTTGAATACCTGGGCTGCGAAAACGTTCGCATCCTCGATGGCGGCTGGGACAAATGGATCGCCGACGGCAATGAGTCGGAAACAATTGTCAACATACGAAATGCAGCAACATTTACCGCAGACGTAAATGACAGCATTGTGATTGATAAAGCGCACGTTGCAGACCGCCTGGATGATACGGATTTTGTCCTGGTCGATACCCGGACCGACGCGGAGTTCATTGGCTGGACCCTGTATGGCGAAGAAAGGGGCGGCCATGTTACCGGAACCGTGCATTTGCCCTATGAAGGGTATTTTGCAACAGACAAAACCATGCTGGACTACGACAGCATGAAAGCCCAGTTCGACGCCAAAGGGGTCACGTCGGACAAGGAAATGGTGGCCTACTGCACTGCGGGCATCCGAAGCGCTTATGCGTATTTTATCGCACGGCTCATGGGTTTTGAAAATGCAGCTAACTATGACGCCTCCATCTGGGACTGGGCGGCGGCCGATGAAACCGCTTACCCCATGGATAAGCTTGAAAACTACCAGGCCCTGGTGCATCCGGCCTGGGTGGATGCCCTGATCAAGGAGGAAAATCCCGACACCTATTCGGGCAATGGGTATTTTATTCTTTATACCTCCTATGAACCCCGTTACAGTGAAAACCGAACCGATTATGTCGGGACGGTTTATGAACAGGGACATATTCCGGGAGCAGTTTTCATGGATACCTATGCCATCGAAAACGGCCCCAATTCCGAATACGGAGACGGCTATGCGTATCCAGAAGAGGGCAATGTCAAACCCATCGCCGGGCTTCAGCAGCTTTTCGGCAGTATGGGCATTTCCAAAGACATGACCGTTGTGGTTTACGCGGACGATGATATTTCCATGATGACCGCCGGACGGACCGCATGGGCCCTGCTTCTTGCAGGCGTGGATGATGTGCGGCTGTTAAACGGCAATTATGATGCTTGGGAGACCTATGGCGGAGAGATTGAAACCACGCCCAACACAGCGGTTCCCATTGATTTTGGCGGCGGTGCGGGCAATCCCCAATATCTGGCGGATACGGAAGATGTCCATGCGGTGATCGACGGCACAAATACCGATGCCGTGATTGTGGATGACCGGGAATGGTCGGAATTCGTGGGTTCGTCCAATTCCTATTACCACTATTTCGAGGAATACGGCCGCATCCCCACGGCCCAATGGGCCGGTGACTGGACCGAATTGGTGAGCAGTGATTACCTGTCTCTTAAACCCTATACGGAAGTTGAAGATCACTGGACGTCTTCCGGTTTCACCAGCGAAAAAACCATGATTTTTTATTGCGGCACGGGCTGGCGCTCCGGTCTGTCGGCTTTTTATGCATATCTCATGGGATGGGGGGCCGCCAATTATGATGGCGGCTGGTTTGAGTGGTCCTATTACGATAATTCCAGGGAGAAAGGGAACACGGACAAGCTCGTGGATGCCGAATGGCTGAAGGAAATGATGAACAGCAATAATGACGGCACGCCCTACGTGGTCATCGAAACCGGTTGGGGACCGGCCGGTGATTCCTACAACAACGGTCATATCCCGGAAGCCATCTGGGTGAACACCGATGAAATCGAATATGACTGTTTCAACGCCCGCAATGGCTGGCCCGTGGACTGCGGTGATCCGGCCTGCTGGGACCGCAGCACCACCGAAGAAGAAGATGCGGCTAAGGGCCTGGGCCCGGATGACGCGCTTCCCCGCAACTGGTGGAATATTTATCCGGACGAATACCTGCTGCCCGCCATTGCATATATGGGTATTGACACGCAGACAACAGTGGTTGTTTATGGCAATAGTACGGATGCCGCAGCAAGAATCCTCTGGACACTCATGTATGCGGGAGTTGAAGATGTCCTGTTGCTTGACGGCGGGAAGGATGCATGGACCACCGCCGGATATGAACTGGAAACCGTTTCCAATGTCAGGAATCCTGTAGATGAATTTGACCCGGATAACCCGGGTCGCACCACTGCCATTCATCCGGAATACAAGGTGGATATCCCCTTTGTACGGGATGTGGTAAATGATGTTGAAACCGATGCCTTGCTGGTTGATATCCGGAATGGGGATGAATATACCGGCGCCACCGCTCCTTACAGCTATATCCCCACCAGCGGACGAATTCCCGGTGCCGTCTGGGGTAAAGACGAATTTTTAAACGAAGATGGTACGCTTATATCACCGGCTGAAATTTATCCTTACTGGAATTCCATCGGCATTACTTCCGACAAACACCTGAACTTCTACTGCGGCACGGCCTGGCGTTCCAGCCTGGCCTGGTTTTATGCATATATGTATGGCTATCCGGACATCGCCAATTTCGACAGTTCCTGGTTCGAGTGGAGCATGGGCGAAGGATCTGCTTATAACGGAGATGACCCGGTGTTAAATTCCATTGAGGATGAATATCCGAACCTCCCGGCAACGGAATAGACGTGTTGCCTGTTTCAAATTATTAAGACCATAAAAACAAAAGGCCGTTCTTCCTGAACGGCCTTTTGTTTTTTCATCATCGCTGTTTCCATGATGTTGGAATGCGAATACCCCTATCAGTTTAACCAAAAGGTTTGAGCTACACGTCAAGCATTTCTGAAAGCATTCTGATTTTGAAAATATTCTCGGATCACAGGTTTTTAAAAGCCTGTGGCTGGTGAATGAATCACAAAATTTGGGTTTTAACTCAGATCAACTGTTGCAACTCACAATTCAAGATGTGACACCATATCTCTTATTGCAACTTGACATGCAAGACAAATTGTGTGTAATATTTTACAGTTTGAAAGATAGTACGTTTCCGTTCCCTTTTTATATTTAAACTTGAGAGGAATTCGATTTATGCTTTACTCCATAAAAAAAATTTCTACTGTTGTGCTCTGCCTATTGATCTCCTGCTGCCTTACATCCTGCAACAAAAAACAAAAGGTCGGAACGCTACAAATTTCGGAAACGGAATATACTCTTGAAAAGGATGATCAAAAAACCACTATTTCGCTTAATGTAAGAGGAAAAATTAAAAACACCAGCCCCTACGATATAAAAGGCATTGAGATCACAGGTCGATGCAAATCCTGCACAGAAGAAATGCATGCCGGAAAATGGTTTGTCACCCAGGAAGCAAAAACAGAGGATCAGAAAGATACAATTAGTTACCTGTCAGCTGGCGCTGATGGAATATTCAGATTTGAAGGTATTGCTTATTTTTTTAAATCTACAGCGACGGAAATCCCTGAATCTTACCCTGAGGATTTGGAAGTATATGTGGCATCTTTTACAACAGTTCAAGATTAATGCATCAGTCGTCTCCGATAATGAAATCACCGGTGGCCGGGGTGGGGGATTTTCAAG
>JAQIBZ010000598.1 GCA_027858815.1 Desulfobacteraceae bacterium | reverse complement strand
GCTTCAAGCTTTTTTACCAGGTAAAATTTATCGGTCAAAACCTTAAAGACTGTTTCCGTATCTTTCGGGTACGCATGGGTGATGGTAAATTTCATCGAAAGAATTCCTGTTCCGGTTTTAAGTTTCTGCCCGGATATGTGTATAATAATCCAAAATCATTTCTTACCTAAATTGAGCGTTTTAAATTTTGAAAGAATTGTTTTTATATTTATTTAATGATGTTGATCTATTTTAAGTTTCAAAATTTAAAACGCTCAACTTAGGTCTTATTAACGATGCTTTATATCGGTTTATCCTTAAATCGTCAAGCAGGCTTCACACGTTCTGAAATTATCTCTATTTTCCTTGATACCCACTCCCCGCTTTGCGAAGACACGCTTTCTATTAGGCATGACGATTTCGGGTCCATTGGCGACAATTTAGGGGTTTGTCATTCCCGAGTAGTCGGAAATCCAGCGGTATTTTACCGGATAATCGAATAATTTCAAATCAACTTAACCGATGTGGATAACCAGGAACTTTTATATTAATCTGAACAAACGTTTTTTAATTCCCGCATTACCAGAGGCAACGTTCGTAATCGTCCGACTTGCTGGATTTATTCTTTACGTTTTTTGTGATTCCTGCCATAATCTTTCAAATTTACAGGAATATCTCCTTTATTTTATTACCTTTTAGAATTAGTATTTTTCATGAGGTATGACTTGATCGCATCGTAAAAAATAGCAGGATGACTAATTTGAAGAATCTGTCAGAAATCATTTTTAAATTTCGGAAGAAGCTATGAGTAAACCATCCGTTTTTATCAGCTACAGCCATAATGATAAAGAGTGGGTAACAGATTATCTGCTTACGAATCTCGAAAAGAATGGGATTTCCTGTCACATTGATTTCCGGGATTTTGAATTGGGGAAGCCCTCCTTAATATGCATGGAAGAGGCGACTGAAAAATGTGAAAAAACAATTCTGGTTTATACGCCCAATTGGGTGAATAGTGAATTTACTCAATTTGAAGGCGTTATGCTACAGACCGACTCTCCCTTGAATTTCAATAAGAAAATCCTGCCTTTAATGCTTAAAAAGTGTGATATCCCCAAAAGATTAAAGATCCTAAATTATGCCCACTTCACCGATAAAGCCCAATGGGACGCACAACTTGCAAGAGTGATCAAACACATAAAAAATGATTTTAAGACAACAGAGCCGGATAAGAAAACATATCCCCCTTTGGAAGCCCACCACATCGACATAACCAGACTCCCGCAAACAGGATTCGAACTGTTTGGCAGGCATAAGGAATTAACGCTTCTTAATGATGCCTGGGAATCAGGCCAAACCCATATTGTCAGTTTTGTGGCGTATGGCGGTGTGGGCAAATCCACTCTTGCCAATAAATGGGTGGAGAAAATGCGCTGGGATAATTTTCGAGATGCCCAAAAAGTATATGCCTGGTCTTTTTATTCCCAGGGAACCAGTAAGCGCGTGACGTCTGCGGATATGTTTATCAGTCAAGCGTTAAAATGGTTCGGGGATGCAGATCCAAAGCAGGGTTCACCGTGGGATAAAGGAAAACGGCTGGCCCGGCTCATCAATAGCCACAAAACCCTTCTGATCCTCGATGGGCTGGAACCGTTACAATCTGTTGAAAATGTTGAAAAAGGGAAAATAAAAGACCCGGCTCTGGAAACACTGATTAAAGAACTGGCAAAAAGCAATAAAGGACTCTGCGTAATAACCACCAGGGAGCACGTGCCGGAACTTGACCGCTACAGCAAAACGACACCGCAAAAGAACCTTGAACACATTTCAGATGAGGCCGGCAGGAAATTATTAGAGATGCGACGGATTATCGGGTCTGAAAAAGAACTGGAAAGCATGGTGCAACAATTCGGCAACCATGCGTTAGCCATTAATTTGCTGGCGGAATATCTTTATATGTTTATAAACCATTCGCTGGAAAAAGCAAAGCACATTCCTGATTTAAATATTCCCGACGAACAGGGACGGCACGCCCGCCGAATCATTGATGCCTTTGCAAACCATTTTGGCAACACATCTGCTGAATTTCAGTTTCTTTCTTTACTGGGGCTTTTTGACCGCCCGGTTCCCATCGATGCGATCAATGCAATCATTTGTGAACATCCTGTTTCTGGTTTATCTGATAAAATTATTGATACGTGCGGCATTGACTGGCGAACAACATTAGACAATCTCAGAAAGCACAAACTCCTTTTTAAAAAGAGCGATCATCGATCCGATACCCTGGACTGTCATCCTCTAATCCGTGAACATTTTGGTGAAAAGCTGAAACAGCAGAACCCCGATGCCTGGAAAGAAGCTCATGCACGATTGTATGAATATTATAAAAACCTGCCTGAAAAATTATATGGGAAAGAATTGCCGGATGATACTCTTGAAAAAATGGAACCTCTGTTTGCGGCTGTGATGCACGGCTGTCTGGCAGGGAAACATCAGGAGGCATTGGTTGATGTTTATTGGAAAAGGATTAAACGAGGAAAAGAACATTATAGTACACGAAAGCTTGGAGCATTTGGAGCGGACCTCTCCTGTTTATCCGGTTTTTTTGAAACGCTATGGGATAAACCTGCTTCAGGACTGGCAGAAGCATATAAAGCTGTAACTTTAAGCTGGGCAGGGTCTACTCTCCGTGCAGTGGGAAGGTCTGCTGAAGCGGCTCAGCCGATGAAAACCGGGATGGAAATGAGTATCGAACAAAATAATGATGTAGAAGTCGCAATGATTGCCACCAACCTCAGCGAACTGTATCTCACCCTTGGTGACGTGGCATCCGCCCAAAAATATGGCGCGCAGAGTGTGGCCTTTGCCGATCGCAGCGGGGATGTTTTTTGGGGAATGGGTGCTCGTACAACTCATGCAGATGCTTTACTTCAGGCAGGAAAAAGCAAAACTGCGGAAAACCTGTTTGTTGAAGCTGAGAATATGCAGAAAAAGAGACAGCTTGAATATCCCTGGCTTTATTCTTTACGGGGTTATAAATTCTGTGATTTACTGCTTTTGATGGGGAAATATCAGGAGGCGCTGGAGCGGGCGCGAACAACATTAAAACAAATGCAAAATGATCCTAACGCCCCTTTACTTACTATTGTGATTGACAAACTCACCATCGGCAAAGCCTGCATGCTTCAATCCATTGATAATCATTCATCTGATTTTGCAGAAACCCAGGATTTTTTGAATCAGGCAGTTGACGGTTTGCGGGAGGCTGGAACACAGCATAGATTACCATGGGGATTACTTGCCCGCGCAACCCTTTCCAGACATCAAAAAGATTTTCCCAAATCCTGGACAGACCTTGATGAAGCCCGTGAAATTGCCGAATACGGGCAGATGAAATTGCATCTGACTGATTATCATCTGGAGGCTGCCCGGCTTATTCATGCCCAGGTTGAGAATGACAGCACCAATACCGAATTTACCATCATAGAAGACGGCATTGAGAAAAATGTAACTGCTTCGAAAATGACCGGGCTATTTAAAGCGCATGTCAAAAAAGCAGGGGAGTTGATTAAAGAGACGGGCTATCACCGGAGAGACGGGGAGCTTGTGAAATTGCAGAAAACCAGAATAGATACATAGTGGTTGAACGGAAAGTCTCAAAATTGCACTTTTCCTGTCATTGCGAGCCACGCCACTGGCGTCGCAGGGACAGCTACGACCGAAGCAATCTCCTTATCGACAGGGGATTACTTTGTCGTTCGTTCCTCACTCCGCGCAATGACAACCAGGATTTAGAGGTTTTCGGTCAGTCACCAATTAGCCTTTTTAATAGAATATCCTCGATATTTCGTCTTGAATCCAGAACTGATAAAACGTAAATTCTTATTTTTGCTATTCTAAAAATAATTCTCCAGGGTGGTACAATTAATTCTCGATACTGCATAATACCCTGGTCTTTGAGCTCCGGAACGATGCGACATCTTTCCGGCATAGTATATAGACATGATGCTTTTTCTTTGATTTTCCGGAAAATTTTTAACGCATTAGCCGGGCTGTCAACTGCAATATAATCAATTATCTCTTTTAAATCGTTTTCTGCAACACGCGCCCATACAACTTCATAATTTCGATTCATTAAAGCTTCGCTTTCAGTGAGCTTTCTATTTTATTAAATACGTCCTCTTGAGATTCAATTTTTCCATTTTTAATATCTGATTCGCCTTGGGAAAGCGCCTTTAATATTCCGATTGCATTGCGCATATTCTCATAACTTTCAGGATCTTGAAGAACAGCGCGCGGTTCACCGTTTTGAGTTATAATTACCGGACGACGGGTCTCATTTATTTGATTTAATAAATCAGCTGCTTTTGATTTTAAGTATGTAACCGGTTTTATATCATTTGTAATATGCATTTTTCACCTCCAGTCTGAATATCGTACTATATATGAACCGGCTGTCAAGAAATATTTTATGCTATGCAGCTGCATTTTAGGAAGGGTTGTTTCTTCTTTTAAATGCTTTTTTTGTTTAAAGGGGTCGTGGTGCTGGGTGTCGTTTTTTCATCAATTTTTCATTTTGTCTTCATCATAGTTTCATCATTGCCGTCCATTATCGATCTCAACAAGCTTTTAAAAACCAACCACAAACAAGGAGATTCGGATAATGAAAAAAACAAAAATCATAATCACCGGGATGATACTGATTTCCCTTTTTGCGGC
>JAQIBZ010000561.1 GCA_027858815.1 Desulfobacteraceae bacterium | reverse complement strand
CGTTCAAGGATAAATTCAAACACGCTGTAATGGACCCGGTCCCCGAAATCCTTGAGAATCTTCGCCAGTCTGGTTCTTCTTTTATCATCCGGAATATCATAGGAAACCAAGTATAACATAAATCACACCTTTAGCATGAACGGGGTATACGGCCGCATTGGAAATCGGGGGACACCATACCTATTTAAAAATTTTGTCTTGTTATTTATTATAAATAGTATGGTGTCCCCCGATTTTAGCTCTAAATCACCTGATTTTTCCGCGTTTTCAAAATCTGCTTGTCTCAATCCCTTCTGTAATCAGGTCGTTGTTCCGATGCTCACCAGATTACACAACCCTCCAAGATTATGTCAAGTCTCAATCCCTTCTGTAATCAGGTCGTTGTTCCGATCAAAAAACTGCTAATGGGCAAGGGTTTTATGCGTGGTCTCAATCCCTTCTGTAATCAGGTCGTTGTTCCGATTTACATGGATTCGTTCCTTTGGTGCGAAGAGGATAAGTCTCAATCCCTTCTGTAATCAGGTCGTTGTTCCGATTCAGCGCGAGTAGCGACACAGGTAAATTGGGAAGAGTCTCAATCCCTTCTGTAATCAGGTCGTTGTTCCGATAAGATTTTTTAAAAGCCTGTGATTTGTCCAGGTGCCGTCTCAATCCCTTCTGTAATCAGGTCGTTGTTCCGATGGCGCTCATTTCTACGGTTCAATGCCCCTACAGAAGTCTCAATCCCTTCTGTAATCAGGTCATTATTCCGATCTGTATCCGAGCAATCCGATTGAAATACAGTTTGTATGGTCTCAATCCCTTCTGTAATCAGGCCTCAAATTGTTAATTGAATATTGAATAATAGAAAATCGGATATTGTCCATTTTGAACTTCCCTACCTTCAATTAATGGGAGGAAGCAGAACACTTGGTAATCTACCCCTTCGTCAACAATTCCGCACACCCTAATTTTTCATTGGGAGCCCAGCGACCCCCTCAATCCCTTCTTTAATCAGGTCTGTTTTCCGAGGAGGCAGGTACATACGGTGAGTGCCAGGATGAGGATTACACGTTTCAATCCCTTCATCGCTCAGGTCAACTTCAAATTCTGACGGCGTGTATTAATGCTCGAAGATTGGCCCCGCCTATATTTTAATCGGAAGAGCCTCATACATCTCCCCCGGACCTGCAGACGTTCCCTGCAGATCCCGGCGGTATTCCATGAAATTAATGTTATCAACCACGTGGAGGAGGTTGGCAGCAAGTAAGGGAATAATGTGAAAGGGAAGGCCGCAGAAAAGATTGATCGTCCGGACTCCGTGTTGTTCTCGTAGTCTCAACAGCAAAGCCACAACATCTGCGATATAATCCATAACCTGGGAATTATCAGTGAAACGGTCACTTTTCACCCATAACAACGGTAAACGGTCTGAATGCTCCGAAAGGTAGTCAGCTACCGAATGAACAAGGTATTCAGCGGATAATAATAAGGAGGCATGGTCTGTTTTTGTATCATCTGCAATGGGTTCGATTCTTTCCTGGGGTGTTTCACAATGTGGATTGCCGTCTTCAAGAGGGGTATGTCTTGGCTGATGCTGATTATTAAATGTTGTGCCATCCATGTTGGTGCAAAACAAATGCGCAGATGTATTTCTGTTGAAATACTGTCCCAAGACAAACGGCAAAGCCAGTTGTGCCCCTCCAAATATCCTGATTTTTTTTGGTGACGCCCATCGCGGACTACCAAGTGCCTCCTCAAGGGAATGAATCATTGTCTTAACAAGAGAAATCCAGTTGTTGCCTGTCAGAGTTTCTCCTTGGCTGCGTTTGTTCAGGTCCGGCCGAAATACCAGGGTGGGCAATTCAGTTGCAAGAAGGTTATCCGGTATGTCCACTGGGATTCCCCGGCGCATGCTACTGCCCCGCTGGTCCAGACATATCTGTATTTCGCTTTGCTCTCCGATATTTAAAATTTTATAGATTCTGTTTGAAATTTGTTCCGCAATATCAATTGTCAGGCCCGCATCCATATCATCCGGATCGACCTCAATGCCCAGCCGGTCCACGCGGTCCCCATCCGGATGAAGCCAACGGCTCCTTAAAAGTTCGTGAGATGAGACCAACTGAAGCGGGTCACCGATAAATATGGGTATAATCTTATCTCTCAACCCCGGTTCATCTTCCAGTTGAAGCGCTGTGCTTAATTCATCCTTCACCCAGCTGGACTTGACTGACGTGGATGAGAGAAAAAGGGTCACCGTGGTTTGTTGTAGAATGGCATTGCTTAGGGTATCGCTGAGACTGACCCCGGCATCCAGCTCGTTTTTGTCTAGCCATGCGATAATGCCGTGACGGGCAAGCTCATTTGCCACGGCTTCCACCATGGGTTTGTCGGCCGAACTATGGGACAGAAACGTTGAAGCAAATTTCATAATTTTTTTACCCTTTCTGGAGAGGCGAAAGCCAACAAGATCAAAATCGTGGTCGCTGGGATCGCTATGGTAATGTGAGTTAGAGCGGCAGAATCTGGCATCTGTGTCCCAGCTTCCACCACTTATAATACGGTAAACGCGATTCTCATCAGCATCATCTAAATTCCATTCCCAGACATTTCCTGCCATATCAAAATGCCCGCCATAGGCAGAACCAGATGGATAAAACCCGACAGGTGTTGGATTCCCCACATTTCTATCATAATTCAATAATTCAGTATTCGGCTCTTTCCGCCCCCACGGATAATCACCGCCACCTGGGTGCACTGCTGCTGTTTCCCATTCTTGACTTCGAGGTAACCTGTAAAATAAATTAGTTTGCTCAGATAGCCAGTTGCAATATGCGCAGGCTTCATACCAGGAGACTCCTGTTACAGGCCGATTCCGATTTTCCATCTGGTTTTCCCAGCTTCCGGGGGCAGACCATTCTTGTTCTTTTTTGATTTCCCACCCTTCTTGCCAGTAATTCTTATTCTGGTACCCTTGATTTTCCACAAACGTCTGAAACTCCGCTACAGTCACAGGATATTTTCCAAGAAGCACACTATTCATTCCTGGGATAGGCAGCATTTCAGGCTTAAGCACTTTTATTCGGGGGGCGCCGTCTAAGCCTATAGCTTCGGCAGCGGCAATACGCTTCTCGACAGCTATTTTTTCAAAGCTCGCTTGTTTAAAAATATTCATTACTTGATTTTGAACTTTTTCCCAGCCGAGTCTTTCAGGCGGTTTGTAATCATATCCATTTAGTATTTCTAAAATACGGCTAAGCACTCGGACTGATTTTGCCGTGGATTCAAAGTCGTCATCCTGGATAGTCGCCAGAACTTTTTCAACCAGGAAATGAAGCCTGTAACGCCCTGTCCGTGCAAGACATCCCGCAAGTTGATCAAGGACTTCCAACCATTGTTTGTCGTAAAGATGTGGCAGAATGATTTCCCACCACGCTTCATCATTTCTATCCACAAGAGCCTTTGCGGTATAATGTTCTTGGAAATTCAAATGCCAGAACCGTATTTGACCCGTACCGAATTTTTCGATAATTCTGCTGTCCAGCATTTCTGTTTCAAGAAATTGTCTTCCTTCACACTGGATTCGCTTCCTGTCTGATATATTCAGAAAATTTTTAAAAGGCTCCGTAAGCTGGTCGGCAGCCCAAGCAATATCCACAATCGTTTTTATCCCATCTCTATGGCAGGTCATGGCCAAGGCCAGAGACTTGAAACATTCTTCTGCAAAGATATTTGATACGCCCCTATACTTTCGAATATCTTCTCGCGCATTCAGCAGCCAACGTAAAATAGTTGCCAAGAGATCTGTCTTGCCAACGGGTATTCGTCTTTCATTCCAGTGAACCATGCAAATGCAGGTGAGCATAACAGGACTCTTGGCAAGCCGTCTGATCGCAGGAGAATCAATGATGGCCGATCGCAATTCAGAAATATATTGCTCCCTAACTTCCCGCTTATCCGTCAGGTACAGCCAGTGCGCCCAGCGGTCAATAAGCGCAGAGACCTCCTTTTCGCCAAACGCATCAATATGAACGGTTTCAATTTCTTTAATATCGTTAAATCCAAAAGGTCTGGAACTTATGACCAACACGTTTCCTTCAAATCTTCCTAAGACTGAATTAATGATTTCCGTAATTTTACGCTGCATGCTTTCATCAGCAACTTCATCAAGCCCATCAAGAAGGAGAGCACACTGTCCTTTTTCCAAAAGATTCTGGATAACCATGGATTCATCCTTCCCAAAAGCCTGCTCAACAGCACGAATAACCCACTTCCATGAGCCGCCAATACCCAAATCTTTAGTGCCTTTTCCAATTACATCAGCCAGACCCGCAAGCCGTAAAAAAACTGGCACTGGTGCCGGATGTTCCAGAGACAGTCCTAAATGTTCCTCCCTGCCAGTTTCCGGCCGTCCCAGCACGTCTTTTGCCAGGACACAGGCCATAAACTTTAGAAATGTTGTTTTTCCACCACCCGGATCTGCTGTAATTAAAAGTTTGTTTTTTTTTGCAAGCATGGATGTAAGCAGCACTTTTTCTGCACCCTGCTCATTCATATCCAATATTTCTGCGGTGGAATTCGTATCACGCAGGGGGGCGTGAGTCGTTATCGGCGTGTAGATTTCTTCAATAGAGAAGTGGATCGATTCCCTGCCGACAACGGATCTTGAAAAAATCCCTTTAATATCAATATATTGGGTTTCGGTAATTACTGACTTCAAATACTCATGCATAAGAGCGCTATCATCTTCTTCCAGGTCAGCTTCAAGCTCATATGGGAAATCATACTGTTCCAGACCATTTGATACCGCAGACCATTCCATTTTTTTCATAAATGTAAAACATTCACTTGCAGCGGCTTTTTCCTCATCAAATGTAGGGTCAACTTGAATTACAATCCTTGATCCATTAATTTTCCATCCTTCTGTACAATTCCTGAACAGATATTTTTTCCGGTCAAGCCCCTCAAGTTTGTCCGATTTAATAGCGATTTCTGATAAAACCCTGGAATTATCGCAATGAAGGATGTCAGCCGTTTTTAACAAAAGAGCCAGGACTTGAGGATTATAGGTCTCATCCGGCCCTGCGTGGTTCTTGCTTAATTTTTTCCATTTTTTTCGAAATTCTTCATCCTTCAAATCATGAAGGCTTACCGCAGTTTGAACCGCTTTTGCCTGTGTTCGTGTCAGCCCCAGTATTACTTGATTATTATACAAAAATTCCCCGGAACCCTCCCCATGCACAAAACCTTTTGGCAATGCAGTATTTAGACCCTTATCAAAATCATGACAGCATGCAGCGCAGGACAGAATAAAGATTTCAAAATTGGAAAGTTTTTCAAGATGTGCCTCTGTGTTCGAAATAGGAGGAGATATAAGAAGGCGCCAGATATTGTTTTCTACCTTTTCAAGATGAAGAAGACCGTTCTCATTACTGTCAGGATAATTTTGTCTTCCATGAATAGGCTCTGATACTCTCCATAAATTTTCAGCAACACCAGAAAGCTTTTTATCCCGTGATTCTAAGTACTCACGTAGCGATCGAGGTCTCTTGCTACTCATTTTTATCCTCATCAATCCAGAACTCCGATTTTATCACTGTAGTTTCAGTTGCTTTTGGATATTTAAAAATAGGATTATGTATAAGTGATTAATAATAAGCCATAAATATTAATGTGTGTCTTGCCATTTAAATATTCTTTAATATCTTCTGACTGTTTACCGGATTCTTAAACCAGTAATAATCCGGATACCCAAAATTCCTGGTATCGCTCTCGTCCCAAATCAGCATTTTTCGTAACTGCTGCATCACTTCACTGTTATCGCCTGCATACCGGCGTGTCAGCCCTGATATTTCGTTTTTTAAGGATTCTCCTTCAAATACCGTATCACTTGACTGCTGGAGTGAAGCAAACCGTTGTTTGGAATCCGTCAGATAGACGATTTTATTGATAGTTATATGGCAGGAGCCCAGGCCCAAAGGTTTCCCATGGCCGATTTTGTGCCTGAGTGGGCCGTTAAGTTTCACTTTCTCTTCTCCTATTTCAACCTGGCTGTTTTCTTCAAGCACCAGGGTGTAAATAAGAAGTTCAATTTCCTCTTTATTTAAATTGGTAAAATGAACTTCAAAGTCAAAGTGATGGCCCGGTTTTAAGGCGTTGATATTCTGGGCACGGGATTGTAAATTTTCCGGGATGTTTGGCACGGATTCGGTTCTTTGTGGTTGATGAAAGTAAAATTTTCGGGATTTTCCATCAAGCCGACCTGTTTTCGGGGTCCGGTAAAAGGGTTCATGCCGGGTTCCGCAACTGGAGAGCAATACCTGCAGGGTTAGGGGTTGCGGTTTTTCTTCACGGATCAGCGCATCACCGATACTCACATTTCCCATATGTACCTTTGCATGTGAACCTCTTTCCATCATTCCAAACATTCTGCAGGCGATGCACAACTTCTGTGCATTGTGGCATGCGGCAAGTGATTTACTGTATTGCCCTCTTGGGTCGGTAACATGGCAACCGCCGCCGATAATTTCCGATAGCGAGCGCAGCATTCCTTTAAATGAACTTCCCGGGATAACGTGCCTGCCGTTTCGTGTGAGAAAAAGCTGCTCATTTAAGCTGTTTTTTCCCACAAACAAGGGCGTCAGGTTTTTTAGGGTGCATGAAATCAGTCCGCTTTTCCCTTTGAAGCTTTCATGGGTTTGCGGCGAATCACTGACAATGTTTTCTTTTACCGGAATCAATCGATAGGGATTCCAGAATTTTTCATCAGTCGGCATGGCTTTCTCCTGATATTTCCTTAAGGCTTTGATAACGGCTGAGCCGGACGATTCCTGAAGAATCGAGCCAGTTTTCAACCACAACAGCAACTCGTCCCCGTGAATATTGATTGCCGGAAACAGGGTAGGCAAAACGTTGCGGAACCTGCTGCTCAATCCATTCCGGTTCTGTATCGGTCCGGATGCCCCAAAGGATGAGTTCGTCGGGTTTGTCGTCCAATTCTTTCATTTCATCTGAAAAATCATCAAGCCCCTCAGGCGGAGTATCTTTTCCAAGATAGACAACACGCATCTGGCCGTCCACACGCCGCCATTTCAGTTCCCCGCCGTCCCAGAAAATCCGCCCCTGATCCGTTGTTTTTAAGTATAATTCATCAAGTTTGAATTTCTCAAAAAACGATTCAGCAGGAGAAAAAGCCATCATTAATGCATCTTCCGGAAAATGACATTGGCGTATAAAAGTTACAAAGTCTTCAGGAGCAAAGTCCTTTGAATGAAGAAATGGCATTTAGTTCCTCCCTGCGATGAAGTCTTCAATATTTTTGGGCCATTTTACGGTTTCAATATACTTCACCAGATCATTTACTGCGGGCTTAAGGGTTTCTTTCCAGGTATCCGTAAGGTTATATATGGAACGTAATCCTTCTTTTTGCAGATCAGGAAGTAAAGGTCCCTTCTCGTCTGTCTCCTCAAAAAAACCATAGTCTGAGGCTTCTTTTTCGGACACAAGACGTGAAAGTCCTGATAATTCTTTGGGACTTTGATTGTAATATGCCAGCTGGAAATTGATGATTTTTGCGTTAAACGACCCCAGACCCCGGCTTTTACCAAAACCGGCACGGACCAGCCCCTGTTCCATATCCCGAAGCACCAGTCCGATAAGCCCGAGCTGCCATCTTTCAAAATTCCTTATTTCCAGCGTTGTTGAAAATTCCCCACGGGTCAACACTTCCAGGTTGTATTTTGCGCCTCTGGCTGCCCCCCCGGTCAGCCTGTCAATGGCAACCCCGTCTCGAATTTCAAAAACCGGCTGCCCATTTTGTCGGAATTCATCGGTGATATATGCATCGGACGTGGCAAATCTTCCGATAAAAACGTTCGAACCAAACAAGCGACATGCCGGGCAAGACAGGTTATACAGATCAGTGGAAGGAATCGTTTCCTTTTTTTTGTCTTTTTCAAAGCGTAACCCGCATGAAGCCTGTCGTTTCTCCCCGTCTTTTTCATCTTTTGGGTCGAGATAGGGTAAACAAACCGGAACAGGCTTATCCTGCAATTGCAAACTGCGGCAGATTTTTTCAGCATAGGACCTGAACATTCCTTTTATTGAGCTGCCGGGAATAAAAGGTTCCTCCTTACCGTCTTCCCGGTATGTCCTGACAAAAGCCATGTCCACACCACCCACAGCTGCCAGGCCGGATTTGATGAGCATCGGATCTTTGGGATGTATTTCAATATCTATTCGGGCATTGTTAATCATTTTTTTAAGCATGTTTTGATTCCCCTTCCACCCGCAGCATCGATTCCAGGCTGTCTTCCAGCAGTGATCCGGCTTCGGCCATCTGTTTAGTAAGCAAATAGGATTTCAATTGATCGAAGTCTGTGTAATCAACAGATTCCACCTTTTTATCCGTCAATTTGACCCTGCCAAGGCCGCGGGAAGTAAATCCCCCCAAACGAAACCCGCTTTCCCATTCCGCAAGAACAGCCGCAATGAGTGGCAGTTCCCGGTCATTCGGGTTTTCCAGTTCAATGGTTACTTCAAAAACAGCCTCGGCCGGAACCACTTCAAAATCGTATTTCGCGCCAGGCCGGGCGGTTTCCGTGTCCCTGTCAATGCAGACCCCGTCTCTTATCTGAATACGTTGACCCCATCGGGTGAGTGTTCCGTCGCTGAAAAAAATGCGTGAAGATTGTAAGGGAGACCCGAAAAGACGGCAAATATCACAGGTGTTATTGCTTAGCCATGTGATCTTTTCATCTTCTGTTTTCAATGCTTGAAATTCTTTTTCCACTGTTTTTTGAGACTTTTCATCTACCACTGTTTTTCGAAAATTTTCGTCACTGACACAATTTTTTTCGGATAAGCTTGAATCCATCAAACAGGCAGTAAAGCCCAGATACTCGGAAAGCCGTTCGGCAAAAGCCCTGAAATTTCCTTTTAGCGTCGATCCCGGCAATATGGGTCTCCCATCCGCCTCCCGTAAAATACCCATTTTGGCGGCCAATTCTCCTTCCTTACCTGATCCGATATGAAAGGCTGTCTCAAATATCAGATTGCCGGAGATTTTTATTCTCCTGTTCAACATGTTATGTTTGCTCATGTTTATGCCCCCTGTCTGTTCAAATAAAAATAATGGCAATTAAAATGTTCAAAATATACGTGCAACGATTGGGCTAAGACCTCATTAATGATATTTCGGTTGGATTTTCTGATTATTTTTTGTTCTATTTTATCCAGCGATCCGCTGTCTTCTGTAAGCAGATTATGGGATTTGAGTTCATTTTCGATGACTTGCCGGAGTGAGTATTCCGGGCCGGGTAACGCTAAAATGAGATCATAGAGAAATCCCCAAAATGTCTTGATTGCCTGATTTGTTTCTTTGCTTTTCTGTTTTTCGATGAGTTTTTTTAAACCGGGAAGGCTTTGGACCTGAATTGTAGGGGGGATGCCATGTAGTTGCCTATTTTTAACCGGTTTATTGTCTTTGAGGAATATTTCCACCGCACTGCAGGCATTTTGACGCAGGTTTTCATCCTGAAATTTTAAAAATTCATGGGAGTTTAAATAATTATCTATTGTCATTGATTAATTCCTTTCTGTTTCCAGCATGGAATAGAGATAATTCGCAACAACCTGCTTGGCCCACCCCCTTGCCATTTTTAATTTAATTTCAAAGGTTTTGGCGGTATTGTTGTCTCCGATTTCAATCGCCTTTTTTTCGATTAAATCAAGCTGCTCAAGCATCAGCCGGGCAGTCTCAGGCCATTGGCCTTTTGTGTCTTTCCCTGCCTGGCTTTTGATGTAATTAATAATTTCCGAGAATCTGGAAGCTGATGTAATAATCGTCTCCAACCCTCGTAATTGCGTCTTCTTTAAGCCACTTTCAGCCATTTTTTTTCCCGTTTTGATCGCTTGGTCATAAAAATCTTCCAGAAATAAATCGATTGACCGTAAGATTTCAGGTTCAAATACCTGTACAGAATTCATTCCAGTTGTCATCAAATCACCTCCTCTTGAATATGCAGTGGATCGCATATGGAAATCCGACCAAAGCCCTCTTCGCGCCGGAGACCAATACCATTGATTGCTGTGTTGCTCAGAACTTCTTGAAGCCCTTCCATGTCGTTACCCATGTACCTGAGCAGGTATACGCTGCCCATTGAAAGGCTGATGTCATCCGGTTTTGATAGTCCCCAGGCTGACTGCCACCCCCGGATTACCTGAGAACGGGCGACCTTTAATACAGGCACAATATTGTCAAACGGGAAACTTATCTCGGCGGACGGACGTAAAAACCGATCAATTAGAATTGCATCTGATTCAAGGGTTATGCTGAAATAAAGTCCGGCCGATAAATCAGATGGGACTTCATTCATCGCAATTGTTTTAATTCTGTTTTTAAATTTTCTGTCCCAATCGACAACATCCGGGAGATGTGCTGTAGTTTCTTCAGCCTCTATCGACAGCTCAATTTCGCCCCGGCCCCGGGTCCGGGAAGCACCGGCAAAAACAGGGCCGCTGAGGAGGGGGGCCAGCGCTTCAATCTGTTCATCATTTATATATATGCTGCCGGAAAGCCATTGCTGAACATATTTTCCGGAAACAGGATTTTTGTGAAAATCAGCCATCTCCTGGGTGATGAAAAAGCGCTGATAGGCCACCGTACCCGTGGTCCGGTCTATTCCCGTATGTCGCTGAAAACGAATGGATGTTTTAATTTCTTGCGGCGAATCAATATTGCCATTCCAGAAACCGCTGAATGCGTTTATATCATTTTTGCATTCTGCAACAGAACATAAGGAATTGTTATCCGTCTTAAGCCGGTTTCTTTGTGCAAATTTATAAACCAGGGTGTCTGAAACCCCGTGTTTGTCCTCCTGACTGAATCCCGGAGACCTTTTGCAGGAAACGCTTGTAAGCGGCAACACTCTGGAAATCCCGGCTGCATTGTTTATCGGTAATAAATTGGTAAAATTTACCGGGTGCGAGATAAACAGCAATTGAAAAATTTTGTCTTCAGGACTGCCGCCCGAGCGAGTATATTTTGCGGCTAAAGCGCCTCTTAAGCTGCTACCGGTGAGAT
>JAQIBZ010000529.1 GCA_027858815.1 Desulfobacteraceae bacterium | reverse complement strand
CTCTATTCCGTTTAATTCCGGCATATTGATATCCATTACAATGACATCCGGCGAAAGATCTGAAGCCAATCGAACCGCCTGCCGTCCGTTTTCCGCTTCACCGATAACGATCATATTTTTCTGGCCTTCAAGCAGTGCTTTTAAGCCGTCTCGGGTGATTTTGTGATCATCTGCGAGCAGAATTTTTATATCCATTTGCGCCTTCCTAATTTTATTGCTTAATTTCCGGGTTTGTGTTCCTTGCCGCCATGGGAGATATAATGGTAACTCTGGTACCGGTTGCCGGATCAGATTCTATTTCCAGGCGTCCTCCCTGGTGCTTCAGGCGTTCCTGTATTGAAAAAATTCCAAAGCCCCCTTTTTTGACATCTTCTTCTTTTCGGGTTGCTTCAAAACCGACGCCGTTGTCGTATATTATAATGCGGATAAAATCATTTTCTTTTGAGATGTAAACATGGACTTCTGTTGCCCGGGCATGCTTAACCACATTATGCAACAGTTCCCGGGTCGACTGAAACAGGAGGATTCGCAAGCTTTCATCGATTGCTTTATGCGTATCGTCGTCAATAAATGCAACAGCGATATCATGCTGCTTTTGTGTTTGTTCGGTCAGCCAGTCAAGGGCTGCTTCCAATCCTAAATCATAAAGTATGGGGGGACTTAGCTCAAAAGTCAAGGTCTGGGTGTCGGTGATGGACTGGTCAATCAGCAAATGAATATCATCGATGTGCTTTGAAGCACTGGCGCTTGATACGGAGCTTCGGAGCAGGCGGAGTTTCATGGAGGCATTTGCCAGTGCATGTCCGATGCGGTCGTGCAAGTCACTGGCAATTCTTCGTCGTTCCCGTTCCTCGGTCAGCGATAACTCCGATGAAAGCGATCTTAGCTGATCCTGGTAGCGCAGTGATTCTTCTTCACGTTTTCTTGAAACTTCACGCAATTCTTTTTCATTTTTAATAACATTCTCATATAGTCTTGCGTTTTCAAGTGAAATCGCTGCCTGGGAAGCTAAAAGGTTCAGGACTTTTATCCTGTCAGGCGTAAACACGGCCGGGGTGATGTTGTTTTCAAGATATAACAGGGCCACCATTTCAGAATGTCTGATAACAGGAAGGCATAGCACGGATTTCGGCTGATATCTCAGGGTATACGGGTGCCGGGTGAAATCCCCTTCGCTGCCGGCATCGTTTAATACCATATATGTCCGGGTTCGTTTTACATAATTTAAGACCGGATTAAAAAGCCCGTTACTGCTGTCGGCAGGAACGGATTTGTATACAATAGTTTCATCATAATCAATGTTGTTTTGTGCTTCAAGATACATTCGGTCCGACTTGATTGTCAGAAACTGCACTTTCCTGGCCCCTGCGTTTTCCAGTACGATTTTCATCAGGTTTTTCAGCAGGTCTTCCAAAACAATTTCAGTAGAGATTGTTTGCAGGGCATTGACAATCGAGTTGTAGTCCAGGTGCTGCCCGCCCGGAAGCGTTTTTGCATGGGAGTTAAGTGTCAGCAGTGCTGCATAATTTTTTTCAAGAAGGTCTGCTTTGGTTTTGGCTCCCCAGTATTGATAGCTTTGTCTGGCTTTATCCATAAATGTTTTCGCGATATCATCAAACCCTCTTGATATGTAAAATTTTGATGTCGCTTCATTGGCAATGGCATGATTCTGCGTAAAACCATTGGCATTGGCGGACCGGATGGCGCGGTGGTAATAACTAATCGCCTGGCGGTCCTGTCCGGTGATTCGGGCATGTTCCGCTTTGACCAGTAAATATTTGTCTTCATAATTATCCGGGCATTGCTCTGAAAAATGTTTTAATCGATTGCTGAAGATGATTATCTGCCGGCGATACAGGCTCTGTTTTACGATGGATACAGAAGGATAAAGAGCTGCCAGAACCAGGCAGTGGTAAAAGTAATATTCCGGGATGATGATGGTTCCTAAATGGTAGTGGCGGAGCGCCGCGCATTTTTTCGCCTCTTTGAGGGCTCCTTCATAATCTTCCATTATATAAAGGAGGCGTAGTTTGATTAAGTGATGCCGGCACAAAATGATTTTAATGTCATCGTTCTGCATATTTTTGATGTGCCGGGTTTCGGAAAAATGTTCATCGTTTAAACTTTGAATATGAATCGTTTTTCCCTGAACGCATCTGATGAATTGTATGACGGAGATCAGATAGTTTAACGCGCCGACATCATGGGATTGTTCCACGAATTCGTAAAAACGGTCACATTCGTCAGAAATCTCATCCAATGCCTTGCCACCGGCAAGCATTGAAAATATCAGAGACTGAATGTGGTAAACGGCATAATTTAAATCCCCTGTTTCACGGGCGGATTTCAGGCCTTCGCGGTTTAATGCAATGACTTGATTGATATGAGCAATCCATATGGCAATGCCATTGGCAAAGTAGAATATGACTTTGGCAGTCATTTGCGCACCGCCGAATTTATTTTTTGCTTTTAAGGCCAGATCACCGAACTGATGGCCGGCGTCATAATCTTTGAATATCGCACACAGCGCTGCACCATAGATTACATATGCAAATGGAGATACACTGGAGTTGCCGTGCTTAAGCGTTAATTTAAAAATATCCAGCGCCATGTAAGAGGCTAAATACGGCTTACAGAAATAGGCGGACAAACTCAGGTTTACCATCATTTTAAGGGTCAGCAAAAGACGGGGATCATCTATTTCCGGCAGTTCGAGCAACTAATCGATTTTTTTATGGTGCAGCCGGATTTTTAAATCCAGCAGGCTGTTTAAAACATCCAGTTTCCCCACTCTTTTCGGCAGCCGGACACCCAGAAGACGCAGGCCGGTTGCGCCTATTTCTAATGCTTCTTCGTGTTTGGCAAGGCTTGCCAGCATAATCATTTTCTGGTTATATAATGTTGCCTTGTCTTCGCGGGATTCGGCTCTTTCTAACAGGCTTAGGAAAAGTCTTTCAGCATCCGTGAAATGATGCAGTAAATATTCACATTCCATTCGGTGCTTCTTGATATCGAAAATCAGATTATAATCTTTTTCCCAAGTATCGTCTGTTAAACAATTTTCGCCTGTTTGCAAATAGTTAAGGGCCTGACGATAGGCTGCCGCATCTTTTGCCCGTTTTCCGGCCATCAGGTTGAGCCGGGCCAGTTGATACTGATCGGATTCATTATTTAATTGATTTTTCCCGTGATTAAAATGATGGACAATGGGAAAAATCCGATTATACAGATCTTTTTGATCTGTTTGTTGTAAAATCAATTTCCCGATTTTTAAATGGAATGTGTTTTTTATATGATCGGGAACCTGGTCGTAAACAGCCTGCCTGACCTTATCGTGTAAAAATTCAAAGATAACATCATCAACCGGTTTTATTGCCTGATTGGGATTGTCCGTTTTAGGAATGGTCGTTTCGGGAATGGTCGTTTCGGGAATATTAAGGGCTTGAATTTTAGTTAATGATTTATCCATATGCCGGTACGCATCACCTTTTGGTCGAATCAATCCAAGTGCCACCGATTCTCTCAAATTATTTACAATTGCACCGGCAGGTTTGGCCGCAGCCATAGACAGCAGTGATAGGGGAAAAGATTCGCCGATACATGATGCCAGCTGAAGCGTCTGCTGGGGTCTATCTCCCAGCTTCGAAATTTTGGCAGCCATAAAATCAATTACATTATCGGTGATGCTTTGCGCAGTTATCTGCTCAATGTCCCATTGCCAATGGCCGTTTTCAAAATCGTATGCAAAAAAACCCTCTTTATCCATAGATTCAAGAAATTGTTTGATAAAAAACGGATTGCCCCGGGTTTTATCCCGGACAATTTGAGCCAGCAGTTTTACCTGGCTCATGCCTGTTTGCAAGGCATCTGAAAGTAATTGGCAGATATCGGTTTCACTGATGGGTTTTAAGGTAATTGTCTGAACCGTCAAGCCTTTGTCTTTAATTGACTTTATGGAATCAAACAATGGATGGGTGCTGCTGATTTCATTGTTGCGATATGCGCCAATAAAATAGAAATTTCGTGTTTTAGTGCCTGTGAAAAATGATTCAATCAGCTTCAGGCCGGCAGCATCCGCCCAATGCATATTATCGATAAACAGTGTCAGGGGATGTTCTTTTGCGGCAAAGACCTGGATAAATCGTTCAAAAACCATATGAAAACGGTTTTGTGCGTCTCCGGGTGACAGTTCGGGAACTGGGGGCTGGCTACCGATAATGAATTTGATTTCCGGAATAACATTGGTGATAACTTTGGCATTGGAACCAAGGGCGTCAATTAATTTTATTCGCCAGCCTTCTATCTGTTTGACGGATTCTGTCAGGATTTGTTTAATAATTTCTTGAAATGCCTGAATCAAGGCGCTGTAAGGGATATCCTGCTGAAGCTGTTCATACTGGCCGGATATAAAATACCCCCCTTCTTTTATAACATAATTCTGGATTTCTTCTATGATACGGGATTTGCCGACACCTGAATAACCGGCGATCATAGAGATTCCGATATGATTTCCCTTGATCCGGTTAAACTCGTCAATTAACATTGCGACTTCAATTTCCCGGCCGTACATTTTTTCCGGAAACCGGAATTTTTCAGAGACATCATGCTGAGCCACCTGAAACGGGGAAGTGCTATTTCCGTCATTGTTTTTCTCAAGGCAATAAAGCAGATCTGATTTAATCCCATAGGCACTCTGATATCGGTTACCGGGCGACTTTGACAGAAGTTTTAAGATGATATTAGCAAGCGGTGTACCGATTTTTTTTTCCGTTTCCAATGGTATCGCCGGATTTTTGGCCATATGGGCGTGAATGAGTTCCATTGGGTTGCTGCCGTTAAACGGCGGGCTTCCGGTAAGCAGCTCATAGAAAATGATCCCCAGCGAATAGAAATCGGTTCGATAATCGACTTCACAATTCATCCGTCCGGTCTGCTCCGGTGATATATACGGCAGGTGCTCGTCAGAGATGGAGATTTGACCGCTGTTGGGGTGATTTAATGGTTTTGAGGAAAAATCCGAATACATCCCAAATGCAAAATCATTGATGCAGATATGGTTCTTATTCGGGTTCTTATTCGGGGCAATTGCAATATTTGAGTTTGTCAGTCCTTTATGAGACAGACCGACTTTGTGCAGGTTATTGATTGCCGTTACTATCTGGACAGCGATAGGGATGAATTGATCGAAATTTAAAGGGCCGTTTTTTGTCAGATATTCTTTTAAGGAAATCCCTGAAAACTCTCCTATGATAAAGGCGATGCCGGATGTGGACGCATCGGAGATTTTTTCAATCGCATACACCCGGATAATGTGATTGGAAATTAACTTTTTTAAAGGTAAAAAATATTGATAAATATTTTCATGCAGATCTTTAGGGTGTGTTTTAACCGGTAAAAAATGAATTTTTACCTTGCTGGCGGATTGGATATGCCGGGCGGAATAAATTTTAACCCCGTTTTTGGGGGGGCGTTCAAGGATGATTTCATAACCGTCGAGGTTAAACATTCGCAAATGGCCCCGTATTAATGAAATTTAACTCCATGTTTTTATCCAATATAGCATTTTTTCGGCCAGCTTAGCAATTGATAGTGCCTGACCGAAAACCTTTAAATAATGGTTGTCATTACGCGGAGTGAGGAACGAACGACAAAGTAATCCCCTGCCGATAAGGAGATTGCTTCGGTCGTACCTCCCTCGCAATGACAAAGGCGTGGATCGCAATGACAAAAAAAGTGCAATTTGGAGACTTTCCGTTCAACAATGAAGAGAAAGAATTAGAGGTTCGTTTGCCTGGAGACAGGAATGCCGCATGTACTGAGAATGTAAAAAGGGGCTATCCTCTAACGGGTAAGCGCAGAAATAAAAC
>JAQIBZ010000384.1 GCA_027858815.1 Desulfobacteraceae bacterium | reverse complement strand
CTTTTAATTTTTAACTTTTAACTTTTAATTTTTAACTTTTAACTTTTAATTTTTAACTTTTAACTTTTAATTATTAATTATTAATTATTAATTATTTCCCCCCGTCGATTTCATCTCATGCAATGTTTAACTGGCTGAATACATATTTACATTCAGACAATTAAGGATATCCATGAGCTTCTCCGGCGAAAATGGTTTATCCAGATACGCACATCCCATATTCCTGACCTGCCGGATGACGGCATCGTTGCCATAAGCAGTCATCAAAACAGCCTTTAGATTTGTATGCTTGATTCTTGATTTATAAATCAAATCATTACCGCTCATGCCGTTCATTCTCAAATCGGAAACCAGAATATCAACCGGATCATCTAATTGCTGATTGGTATCCAGAATATCCAGTGCATCCTGGCCATTTGACGTTGTGAGAACCCGGTATCCAAAACTGATCAGATTTACCCGAAACGCATTTAAAATACCCGGATCATCATCAACTACAAGAATTTTCATTACAATCTCCTGTTCACCCGCAAAT
The DNA here is from genome assembly GCA_027858815.1 of Desulfobacteraceae bacterium. Lineage (GTDB taxonomy): Bacteria > Desulfobacterota > Desulfobacteria > Desulfobacterales > Desulfosalsimonadaceae > SURF-3. Next base: position 5,445 of record JAQIBZ010000384.1, on the reverse strand, counting down.
CGTTTTTCATCATGGCATGCCCTCGAATCAGCCGGCAGCCTACGACAGGAAAATGCATATAGCATACCACTGTGCAGAAATACGGTTAAAATTTTTTATTGCTTGATAAAACGGAATAAACCGATATTTACGATCGCGGACGTGTCAGTGAAATGATGACAAAATAGGAGGCTTTTCTGAACCACCCGGACTCTTTTGGCCATTTAATCTATATTATCAGCACAATAAAACAAGCGACAGATTGTCATGGCCGGCGGCAACTTGTCCGGGGGTTGTTTTCTAATAAGTTTGACTCGGGCAGCCACGCCAGATCAATGTCTTCACCGATCAACTGCCGCCCATTTGCTCACGGATTTCGGCAAATTGGGTCTTAACCGCATGAAAGGCATTGATCACCGCAGGGTCAAAGTGCCACCCGGAGCCCTCCATGATGATCTCACAGCTTTTCTCGTGGGAAAAGGCGGGTTTGTATGGGCGTTTGGACCGCAAAGCATCATAGACATCCGATACAGCCATAATCCGGGCGCATAGGGGGATATCTTCACCTGAAAGACCATCAGGATAACCGCTGCCGTTCCACTTCTCATGGTGCGATCGCGTAATAGCGATTCCCATATTAATAAAGGAATTCTTCGGATATTTGCTGCGCGCGGTTTGCAGGGTATTGGCCCCGATTACGGTGTGGGTCTTCATAATATCAAACTCCTCCGGTGTGAGCTTTCCGGGTTTCAGGAGGATATTGTCCAAAATACCGACCTTGCCGATATCATGAAGGGGGGAAGCGTGATAGAGATTGTTAATATAAGTATCATCAATGCTTGCTGAATAGCGGGAGTTTTCCCGTATTTTTTCGGCCAGGAGCTTACAGAAAGCCTGCGTTCGCTCGATGTGATGTCCCGTTTCATCGTCCCGGGATTCTGCCAGCTTTGTCAAGGCTCGGATGGTTGTCAGTTGAGACTCGGAGATCTCACGGACCTTTTCTGCCACAAGTTCCTCCAAATGCACCGTTCATTTAATGATGTCGTTTCCGTATTCTTTCAGTTTCCGCTGAAGCGTTCGAAGGCTGATGCCCAGGATGGCAGCAGCCTGGGTCCGGTTATTTCCCGTAAATTCAAGCACCCGGGATATATGAATTTTTTCCAGCGCTGCCATTGTTATAAGGCCTTCCTGGCCGTTGACTATTGGCTGATCTTTCGGTATCTGGCTTGCGATAGCAGAAGATGACAACACATCCCCGGATTCAGAAAGCAGGCCAACGGCAATAATATTTTCAAGCTCCCGGACATTGCCGGGAAACGAATAGCTCAAAAGCTGCTGTGACGCTTCCGGCGAAATGGAACGTATCTGTTTGCCTGTTTTTTGACCATGAATGCCTAAAAAATGAAGCGCCAGAGGAATAATATCCTTTCTTCTTTCCCGAAGCGGCGGGAGATGGATATGGCACACTTTTAACCGGTACATTAAATCCTGCCTGAAATTGCCTTTGGCGACTTCTTCTACAATGTCGCGGTTGGTGGCTGACACAATGCGGGCATTAACCGGCCGCGCCTGAGTGCTTCCTATCCGATAAAGTTCTTTTTCCTGAATCACCCGGAGCAGTTTGGCCTGCATATCTTCGGCCATCTCACCGATTTCATCAAGAAACAGGGTCCCGCCCTGGGCTTCCTCGAAAAACCCTTTTTTTTCAGACACAGCGCCGGTAAACGCTCCTTTGCTATGTCCAAACACCTCGTCTTCAAACAGCGTTTTACTCAAAGACGGCATGCTGATACCGATAAAAGGGCCTGCAGAACGTCTGCTCAACCGATGGATGGCGGCAGCTATCACTTCCTTGCCCACACCGGTTTCTCCGGAGATCAGCAGATTGTAATCATTATACCCATATGCCTCGGCCTGATGAAATACCCGGGCCATGGCATCATCTTTTGCCACGATATCGGCAAACACATCAGGATGCTTCAGGGACTCAAATGTCTGGCTTCGTTCATATAAATTCAGATTCTGCCGCAGATCATATTTTTCCAGCGCATTTTTAACTGAAATCAGGAGTTTCTCCGCCTGTAGGGGCTTGATCAGGTAATCGTACGCGCCGAATTTCATGGCCTGGACAGCGGTTGCGGTATCATCCACGGCGGTAATGATAATGCATTCCGTATCCGGAAATTCTTTTTTAATTTGTTCAAGAAGGGTGATGCCGTCAATATGAGGCATGATCAGATCAATTAAGACCAGCTGAAATTGATTTTGACGGACTATGTCAAGGGCTTGCCGACTGTCCGATACCGTCGCCGGTTCCGGCATGCCGGCACTCATCAGCGAAGCTTTAACACTTAACAGCAGGCCGGTATCGTCATCAATAGCCAGTATTGGGGTGTAGGTCTTAGGAAGAGAGATCATAGGGATATCCTTGGATGGTTATTGAAACCCTTCTTTCTGAAACATGCCGGTAATGTCCCGGGCAAATGTTTTTACATCCAGCGGTTTGGAATAAATATTCATAAATCCGATTTTTTTAATCTCTTTAATTTCCGGACTGTCGGGCATGCCGGTGATAATAATCACTTTCATTTGTGCCAGTTTTTTTTCCTTTATAATCGCCTGGCAAACTTCCAGCCCGTTCATCTGGGGCATAAACAAATCCAGAATTAAAACATCCGGCAGAAAAGTCCCTAATTTAATCAGCGCCTCCGTCCCGTGAGAAGCCACTTCAGTTAAAAATTCTCCTTCACGCTTTAACATCTGTGAGATCAGTTTTCTTAAAGCCGGGTCATCATCGGCGATTAAAACCTTTATCCGCTTTTTTTGCGGCTCCAAGGGCAGCCGGATTTCAAAAAGGGCGCCTTTGCCCGGTTCACTTTGGCAAGTGATTTCGCCTTCATGCGATTTGATCAGGCTGTAAGAAACGGAAAGCCCGAGTCCGGTTCCGCCGTCTGCCTGTTTTTCCGTAAAAAACGGATCAAAAATTTTTTCCCGGGTTTCAGTCGACATGCCTTTACCATTGTCCTGAACCTGGACGATAATCGTTTTCTCAATTTCCAGAAACGACGTATTGATTTGAATTTCGCCATGATCATGATCAATCGCATCAATGGCATTAATCAGAAGGTTTAACACCACCTGTTCGATACTTTGAAGGTGACCTTTTAACAATGGGATATTTTCCAAAAACCCTGTCTGAACAATTACTTTTGATTTTTTCAGTGTCGATTGCGCCAGGCACAGCGCATTCTCAACCGCTTCATTCACGGACATTTCAAATTTTTCAAAGATATTGGATTTTCTGGAAAAATCCTTTAGACGGCGGACAATGGTTTCCACCCGTTTTGCCGCCAGATCCATATCCGTGATCAGCTGGTCCAGGTTCTCATCGATGAATTGATATGTCAGGCCGCCGTACTTAACATTCGGAGTTTTTTGTTCATTGATTTCAAACACCGGCTTGAAATCACGCCAGATGCGTTTCATTAATGGTATGTTGTACATGATCAGATTAATGGGATTATTGATTTCGTGTGCCACACCGGCAACCAGTGTTCCAAGTGCCTCCATTTTCTGGGCCTGAAAAAGCTGTTCCCGGCTTTTAATAAGCTGGTCTTCGATTTTTAATTTTTCTGTAACATCCCGGATTGCTGCAAATGATTTCTTTCCTGACAGTGACATGAAACTGCCGGTATAAAATGCGCCGGGAAAACAGCTTCCGTCTTTTCGCTTAAAATATCCCTGAAAAATCTGCTTTCCGTTTTCGTGTATGTTAATCGCCTGGATGACTTCTAAAAAAGCCTGATCTTTTAATGCACATAGCCGATCAAACGGAATCCCGGAGAACTCATCTTCCCGGTATCCGAACAACTGCAGCGCTGCAAAATTAATATCCTCAATGTGAGAAGAATTTGCATCAAAAATGATAACTGCATCCGAGTCATTCTCAAAAAACTGCCGGTATTTTTCTTCATTCTCACTGACAATTGCCAGCGAGGACTGAAGGTTACCGACCTCTTTTTCAAGCAGTTTAATTCGGGTTTTGAAATTTTCCATGGCCAGACAGATACGCATCAATCTCTAATTTGCATTCATAAACAATTTAAAGGGGAAAATGATTCATTACGTTCAGGACTGAAATATGACATTGATATATTCACAGATTCATGGATTCGTCAAGAAAGAACCGGATTTATTCAGATTTCAGCTTCATCGCCATTATGATGCGATTTCATGAAAACGCTTTAATTCTGTTCTGACGATGCAGCGTGACAACTTGGCAAAACCATGACATTTTGTCACAATAACTTAACCATCTGAATTTTAAATATTTTCAAATAAAAAAAGACCCTCTGCTCGGGCATACCGGCAAAATGTCAAGGCGGGTGTCAATTCCTTTCATGCAACTAAAAAAATCTCCAGCCTTAATTCCGTTTAATTCCAGAATCATAAAAACAATATAGTGCTTTTTTAAAAACTTGGCAGGCATGTTGCAAAGTTAATATTACAGAAGCAAATTTCAGTGATAAATATTTCTAATAACTAAAATTCGGCATTTAATCAAAAAAAAGGCATTTGCCATGAAAAACACAATTATTAAAAAAAATTTTCATAGCCCGGCATCTTTTAAGGCTTCAGATATAGAGGACAGGGATATTGCACAATTAACCATTTCCAACCAAACACACAGCTTGTCCATGGCCCACAAAATAAAGAAATATTTATTTGTTTTGCTAATGATATTTTCAACGGGATTTTCGACGGGATGTTCTACTGTTTATGTGCCAGCCTTAAATGCAAAAATAACCATCGAAAATTCCGATGGAGACTGCAAAGACAAGGCTATTGCTTACCATGAGGCAATGCAAGAACAGGACATTGAATCCTGCGTTACCTGCGGCGTTTTAAGTTATAATTCCCAACCGCTTTTACATTGCTGGAATGAGGTACGTAGCCCTGAAGACGGCAGATGGAAGCTTGTGGATGTTGATGCAGTGGAGGGCCAGTTGGATGGGTGGGATACAGAACAGTCACCGGAATATATGCCTTATGTCAGGTATAGCGGAAAGGTGATAATTGATGATATCCGTTCGGAACGAGGATTTTATTGGAAATCAGAGAAAGATCTTGCCTACATAATGGAGAATTGCCAGTTCAACTGGTTTCCAATAATAAGTGAAATGGATTATCTTTGTGTTTTTTCCCCACTAAAACCGCAGAATTTTCCACGACCGCCAGCAAACACTAACTATGCCAGGCTTTATGCCCAGAAATAAATTAGTCTCTGAACGAAAACCCTGAATCCAGGCTGTCATTACGAGAAGTGAGGAACGAACGACGAAGTAATCCCCTGTCGATAAGGAGATTGCTTCGGTCGTACCTCCCTCGATGACAGAAAAAGTGCAATTTTGAGACTTTCCGTTCAACCACTAAATTAGGAGATTAATCTTTTGCCAAGGCTATAAC
>JAQIBZ010000358.1 GCA_027858815.1 Desulfobacteraceae bacterium | reverse complement strand
TAAGCCCTTTAGCGCCGATGGTACTGCACGGGTAGCTGTGTGGGAGAGTAGGACGCCGCCGAAAAATCTTTTTATAAAGCCCCGTATCTGTTATTCAGATACGGGGCTTTTTTTGTTTGAAAAGTAGTCTTATTTAACTTTTGACATTTATGTGTCGTTTATGTTAATTATATAAATTGATTTATAATTTTTTTATTAACTGTTTACCTGTTGTTAACTTAAAGGTTATTCGTTTTTCGAAAAATCAAATTTAATATATAATAAGGCAATCCTTTAAATGCCATTTTTAAAATTTTTTCGACGTATACATATCCCGGTTTTAATTATTTTGTTCACAATATTATCTCCTCAGTTCAGCAGTGCATTACAACCATTGAATGATAAAGATTTAACCGGCAACTCTCCTGCGGTGGTGGATAAAAAAACTGAACAGGTACCTGATACCCATCTTCAGCCAATTGATGAGAACCACCTGGATGCCATGTCGCCTTCTCTGATTGCTCCTCCTGTAATGAAAAGTTCAGCAAAGGACCATAAACGTAAAATGGATCAGGAATTCGAGAATTCGATTTGTTTTAAACGATGCCACAATACCGGGGATTTTTATCCTTCGGATAATACTGCCAAACAGTGGCGCCTCCTTATTGATCAGGAAGGGCATGCCATCTTCAGTGATATACCATGGGAAAGCCCGCAGCAAAAAGAGCAAATCCTTGATTACCTTTTAAACAATGCCAGGAATACAAAGCCAGGGTCTGCAGGCATTGGTGTCTGGTAATTCTTAATATATGGGACGTATTGTGACTTCTTTAATAAAAAAAACTGTAGTGACTTTATTTTTAACTTTTTCTCTGACGGTCAGCATAGCAGCTGCTGAAAATGATGATTACAAATTAATTTCAAAAATTCAATATACCGAAAAAAAGATCAGGGAGCTTTCAGAGATTTCATTATATGCAACGAAAGATAAATTGCATAATGAGCAATTCAATAATAAAGTTGATGAGTTAATTCATCTTTTAGAGTCTCATAAGAAAACTGCGGAAGAAGGTCAGGATATTGACCGACTTGAAGAAACGGTTAGAGAAATTAATGAGCTGATTGAAGTTAAAAAAAAAGGACCGCCTAAATTTTCTATGAATGATTTTCATTCCTCCTTATGTTTTAAATGTCATACCATCAATGATGTTTCTCCATCTGACAAAACGATAAAACAATGGCGACGATTATTAGAAGAAGACGGCCATTCAATATTTGAACAGATATCCTGGGAAAGTTCTTATCAGAAAAGCCAGATTATAGAATTCCTTTATGAAAATGCCGGTACTTATCGTGCTGGAGGAATCGGGGTCTGGAACTAAATCCGTCTTAATTGGAGGTGTGCATGCTTCGTTTCAAAGGAATCTTAAGTGTTTATGTAATTATTTGTTTTCTGCTTTTTTCTGGCGTATCAATGGCTGAAGAAGCAAAGGCAGTTCCGATTGACAAGTTTCAGGAACAAATTAATTCTTTAGATAACCAGATAAAAGCTCAGAACAAAAATTCTGAAAAGTTTAAGAAAATAGTTATTGATCAGCAGGAGCAGATTAAATCCCTAAAAAAGAATCTTAATCGGGTTTATAAGCAGACTATAGAAGATACCGGTCAAATTGAAGTACAGCAGCAGACCGCTGGGGATCTTAAACAAACGGTCGCCAGCCAGCAGGAAGAAATCGATAAGCTGAAAAGTAATCTTGCCTTTGTCTATAAGCAGACAATAAAAGATACCGGTATGATTGAAAAATATAAGCTTGGGAACGAAGTTTATATGCGGTCTTCCTATTATGATCTGCAACGGGATGATGTCCTTTTCTCAGATGGCACGACAGATGATGAATACGAAAATTCATTTGTAAATTATTTGGACCTGAAATTCACGGCTGAACCGTCAGATGAACTCCAGTTCAATGCTACTTTGACGATGTATAAACTTTGGGGAACCTGGAACTCACCGGAATCTGTCCGGAGTTCAGATTTTAACTATTCGAGTACCCCTTCCGACTCCGGTGTCAAAGTCAAACGCGCCTATGTGGACTATCGTCCTCAATGGCTGGGACAACAAGTAAACCTGACATTCGGTCGGCTACCCACTTCTGACGGGTATCTGACACAGTACCGATATAACCGCCCGAGCCAGACATCATATCCGGATCTTGCATTTAATGCGGAATCCGATGGAGCCGCATTTACTTTTTACTTTAATAATGTCTTCGCAAAATCCTTTAATTTAGTATACGCCAGAAGTGAAGATGATACGGATATGTATCCGTTTAAGACGGATTCAGAAGGCCTTGAAGATATCGACTTTTATGTCGCCCAGTTTAATTCAGACCTGTTCTTTCTGGATAACTCTGTTTTTACCCTTCAATGGCTGCGGGTGGACAATATCCGGATGACCGGTGATGATGTCCTAAGGGATTCCATTGATGACTACAATATGATTTATGGGCAGGTTCTGGGGGTTGCTCCAAGTGTGACTGATTTAGTTTTTCCCCAGGAACTTGGCTACGTTGACAAATTCACCGTGCAACTGAATAACGACCTGTTGTTAGACGGTCCGATTGATTTTTTTGCATCTGTTTCATGGAGTAAATCACATCCTAACGGAGATCAGGTTACTGCCAATAATATGCCCTCGAATATTCAGGGAGCCATCGATTCTCTTTATCTGCTTTCTTCTGATAATCAGGATTCACAATCCGGCTGGGCTTTTTATACCGGCCTTCGTTATAATATCGAATCCAAACTGCTTCGGAATCCAAAAGTCGGAGTAGAATACTTTGACGGATCTGAATACTGGGTAGGCCTTGATATCGCCGCATCTGACCCTTATCAGAAATTGAATACACGCGGTAGTGTGTGGGAGATTTACTGGGTGCAGCCCTGCGTGGAAAACATATTACAGTTCAGGACCGGTTATCAGATGATTGATCGGGATTATACGGAATCTGTGATGGCAGGCCTTTATGGTGCGCCTAATAAGACAGATGAGGAAGATAGTCTGTTCTATTTTAGTCTGGAATTTATTTTTTAAAATAAGCTGATGTGTTCATAATTGGAATATAGTGAAAAGCCCCGAAACCTTTTAGGTCTCGGGGCTTTTTTTGTTTTTTGAGTATATTTTCAGATTATTGGAAAAAAGTTTATAACCGGTTAATGGCTGAAGCCATATAACCGGCGCCGAAACCATTGTCAATATTGACCACGGCAACGTTTGAACTGCAGCTGTTCAGCATGGAAAAAAGAGCAGTTAGTCCTCCGAAGCTGGTGCCATATCCGACACTGGTCGGCACGGCGATAACCGGTCGATCCACTAAGCCGGCCACAACACTGGGCAATGCACCTTCCATTCCTGCAACCACAATGAGCACGGCTGCTTCTTCAATTTTTTCTTTGTGCCGGAATAATCGGTGGATCCCTGCCACACCCACATCATAAATGGTTTCAACTGGATTTCCCATAGCTTTGGCTGTTAAGTAAGCTTCTTTTGCTATCGGAATATCCGATGTGCCGGCAGAAATAATCAATATGTTGCCTTTACCGGTCACAGGAATGCTACCCTGGCAAAGACAAATCATTTTCGCATCATTGTGATATTCTGCATTGGGAAATTTTGAAATTACTAATTCAGCCTTATTTTCATCAATCCGGGTGACCAAAATGATTTTTTCCCATTGAACCATTCGCTCCATAATGCCAATAATCTGATCAGTCGTTTTGTTCTCACCGAAAATGACTTCCGGAAACCCTTTTCGTAACGACCGGTGGTGGTCAATATGAGCATATCCGATATCTTCAACAGATAAATGTTTTAAAGATGCAAGTGCTTCGTCGACCGAAGATTTGCCAGTAGCGACCGAAGCCAGGATTAATTTTAAACTGTCTGAATTCATTTAAAACGGATCTCTGTTATTTGATTTCCTGTTCAATTATCTCTCCCGGCTTGGGAATGGATATGGTATCTGATGGCGATTTAGTCGTTTTTGATTTTGAAGTTGAGATACTTGTACGGACCAGTTTTTTTTCCAGATCTTTAATGAGTTGGTGAAGTGTTGCAATTTCACTGAATAATGCTTCAGATGCATGGGCCATGTTTTGCTGATTGAATTCCCTTTCTTTTTTCAGTTTCTGCTCAAATTCAACCCTGTCAATTTGGATTGCGTCAAGGGTACTGATTTCTTTATTATTGTTGAGGACCCCGGTTTGAACTTTATTCAAATTAATTGTTATTTGTTTTGTCTCATCTTGAATACCGGAAAGTTGTTCATTGAAATTTTTAATCGATTCCTGCAAGGGGAAAAGATCGTCTTGGATGCTTTTAATAGCAGAATCCAAGTCTTTTTTATCCAGTTTAGCGGTTTGGGTAGTTTTGGTCGCAGAAAGCGATGCGTCTAATTTTTTAAGCTTTGTGTCCAGGTTTGACTGGAGGGCACGAATGGTTTCCTGTTGGCTGGAAAACTGTTGTGAGAATTCAGAAAATTTATCATTAAACTCATTTGCAAGGCTTTCGATACCGGCAGATCCCCGGGTGTTGATAGTTTTTATTTTAGTGTTTAAATTATAATAAATAAAACCAATCATACCGACAAAAGCAAGCAATGAAAACACAATAGACAGGGTCGGGATAATAGTCGATTGTTTTGATGGTTGATTGATTACTTTAGTGGTGTTGAGGTCATCATCATCACCCGCGTGCAAGTTGATTTTAAATTCTCTTTTATCATTCATAAATGATGTTTATTCCCATTCAATGGTGCTTGGCGGTTTTGAACTGATATCATACGCCACCCGGTTCACCCCATTGACTTCATTGATGATCCGGTTGGAGATTTTAGCCAGCAGTTTATGCGGAAGCCTTGCCCAGTCTGCTGTCATGGCATCTTTGCTGGTGACGGCCCTGATAGCGACAATATTTTCATAGGTTCGTTTATCTCCCATGACACCGACACTTTTAATCGGGAGAAGAACGGCAAACGATTGCCATAATTTTTTGTAATACCCGTGGGCTTTTATTTCTTCAATCAGGATATCATCAACTTTCCGTAACACTGTCAGTCGTTTCCGGGTAATTTCACCAATTATCCGTATTCCTAAACCGGGTCCGGGAAATGGTTGACGCCATATCAGTTCTTCGGGCATTCCCAGTGTTTTGCCAAGCGCCCGCACTTCATCCTTGAAAAGATATTTTAAGGGTTCAATAAGTTTTAACTTCATTTTTTTAGGCAAGCCGCCCACATTATGATGAGATTTAATAATGGAAGTGGGGCCCCCAAAAGCGGATTGAGACTCTATAATGTCCGGGTACAGCGTTCCTTGTGCCAGGAAGTCGGCCCCCTTGATTTTTTTTGCTTCTGCATCAAAAACATCCATGAATATTTTACCGATGATTTTTCTTTTCTTTTCCGGATCAGTCACACCATCAAGCGCATCTAAAAAAAGTTTGGAGGCATTGACAAATCGAATGTTAATTTTTAAATGCTGCTTTAAAATGATTTTTAATTTTGCCGCTTCATTCAGTCTTAACAAACCATTATCAACAAATATGCAGGTCAGGTGCTTGCCGATGGCCTGGTGGATCAGCACGGCAGTAACTGAAGAGTCCACGCCGCCGCTTAATCCCAGGATGACTTTTTTGTCTCCCACAGCTTCTTTGACTTGCTGTATGGATTCCTTGGCAAAGGCTTTCATGTTCCAGTTGCGTTTGCATTTGCACACGTTAAACAGAAAATTGCGCAGCATCTGTTTCCCTTTGGGTGTGTGCTCCACTTCCGGATGGAACTGAAGGCCGTAAAGGCCCTTTTTTTCATTTTTAGCTGCAGCAACCGGGGTATTGTCTGTTGTGGCCGTGACGGAAAACCCTTTAGGCAGCTTACTGATGGAATCACCATGGCTCATCCAGCAGGTGGTTGATTGATCAATTTTTTCAAAAAGGCCTTCAGATTTTTTGACATTTAATTCAGCAAACCCGTATTCGCGTTTGGTTGCTTTTTTGACAGTACCGCCCATCGCATCAATCATAAACTGCAACCCATAACATATGCCAAGTACGGGAATTCCCAGATTAAATATGGCCGTGTCTATTTTTGGGCTGTTTTTTTCATATATGCTCGATGGGCCACCGGAAAGAATAATCCCGTCCGGTTTAAGTGATTTGATGATTTCAATGTCAATATCTGGCGGTTCTATCTGGCAGAAAACCCGGCATTCCCTGACACGGCGTGCGATTAGCTGGTTATACTGGGAGCCAAAATCAATAACAACGATCATATATATCCTTTTTATTCAAAGAAAAGTTTTGTGAAATATTTTGGATGATTAGATCCTGCTAAACCATTTGATAAAATAAAATTAATATGTTAAAGCAAGCCGCAAAAGTCAACTCAAATTTTTTAGCGTGGGCAACATGTAACCCATAATTTATAAGCCTTTGTCTGTCTTCTTTTTTTGTAAGCGTTCACAGGGCACCGCACCTGCTTTGTTCCCGGGCACTTGAAGTACGACGAGTACGTCTTCGTGCCCAGCGCCTCGCATTTGCGGCACCCTGTGAATGCTTACAGGGCAGTGGTTTATGAAAAATTGATAATTTCGACCCTGTGAACGGGTACCTTTTTTTGATAAGCATTATACGTCAAGCATAGTTTAAATGGTTTTAAATAAAATGGAAAAAGTAATTTCACAGATTTATGAGATACAGACGCCGGATGAAGCCGAACAGATAGTCTCTGCCGGGGTTGATCATATCGGAAGTGTCATTGTTTCAGCCAGCGACTGGAAGCAGAGCAGGATAAAAGAAACTCTGGCTTATGTTGCCCAAACCGAAGCGAAAAGCAGCCTGATCCTTTTATTTAATGATCCGGATCTTGTTTTTTCGGCATTGGAATACTATCAACCGGATATTGTCCATTTCTGTGAGGTCTTAATTGACAGTCATGTTCAGAATATACCGGGGGCAATTTGTGATGCCCTGGTTCAGTTGCAATCACAAATCAGAATAAGATTTCCTGAAATAAAAATTATGCGGACAATCCCCATTCCGGGTAATAATCTGACTGCGACGGTGCCGTTTTTAGAAATAGCAAAGATGTTTGAGCCGGTCAGTGATTATTTTTTAACTGATACATTGATTGTCAGTCATACGGGAAATGATGATCAGCCGGTGGAAGGATTTGTCGGGATAACCGGAAAAACATGTGACTGGGATTCTGCTACCCGTCTGGTTGCAGAGAGTCAAATTCCGGTAATATTGGCTGGCGGACTGTCGCCTGAAAATGTTTACGAAGGAATCAGGACGGTGCGTCCTGCCGGTGTGGACAGTTGTACTTTGACGAATATGTGTGATGCCGGCGGTACTTCCATCAGATTTAAAAAAGACATCGCAAAAGTGAAACAATTTCTTTCTGAAATGCGTCGGGCATGTGTCTGATTTTAGGCGGGAAGGTTTTATAACGTTTGATATTGGATTGTTTTTTACCTATAATCGCTAAAAAATATACAACATCAAAAACAAAAATATAACTGCAGGAGAGTATTCAAATGTATGAAAGTGGTGATCTCAAAAAAGGCCGGAAAATAGAAATTGATGGCGACCCATATGTTATCGTTGGGTTTGAATTTGTAAAGCCCGGAAAAGGTCAGGCTTTGTATAAATGCAAACTTAAAAACATGATCACCGGTACCCAGTTCGATCGAACCTATCGCTCCGGAGAAAAGTTTAAGCCTGCGAATCTTGAAGAACAGGAAATGGAATATTTATATAATGATGGCGATCAGTATTGTTTTATGAATTCTTCCACCTATGATCAGACCTTTTTGAATAAGGAACAGATCGGTGATGACATCAAGTTTTTAAAAGAAAATACGGTATGTAATGTCCTGCTGTTTGATGGCTACCCCATTGCCGTTTCCCTGCCCAATTTCATTGAATTAAAAATTGTGAAATCTGATCCGTGGGTGAAAGGTGATACCGCTTCCGGCAGTAATAAACCGGCAACCATAGAAACCGGATATGAACTCCAGGTCCCGCCGTTTATTGAAGAAGGGGAGATGATTCGCATTGATACCCGTTCCGGAGAATATGTAGAACGGGTAAAGAAATAAGTCTCTCTAATGCGGTGGTAAAAATTTTGAAAAAGTCGATCAATTTTTCTTGACAGCATCTGAGACTGTTTGCTAATGAATGAATCTTCATTCAGTGAATGAGGGTTCATTCATTTTTTTAAGTCGTCCAAAGAGGTGCGTCATTAAAAAACAGGACAAACCAGATAAAACCAATAATGATAAATATCACCAGATCCTCAATGCAGCCATTAAGGTCTTTGCGGATCAGGGATATCATAAAGCAACCATTTCTCAGGTTGCCCGCGAAGCAGGTGTTGCCGACGGTACCATCTATATCTATTTCAAAAATAAAGCAGATATACTGTTTAATTTCTTTTCCTATAAAACCCGGCGGGTGTTTGACCGTTTTAAGGGTGAAGTGGAAAAAGCCGGTCTTGCTGAAGACAAACTCAGAAACCTGATCCGAAGGCATCTGGGCGAATTCCAGCGAGACCCGAATATGGCCGTTGTTTTTCAGCGGGAAGCCCTCCAGGCTCGTTATATCGACGACGCTTATATTAAGGAGATTACAAAGATGTACCTGGATATTATCGATGATATTATTGTTCAGGGACAAAAAGAAGGCAGTATTCGCAAAGATTTTCAGGCCGGGCTGGTAAAGCGGTTTATCTTAGGGGCAGTCAATGAAGTAATTAATACCTGGGTGGTCGCAGGCATCAAATATGACCTGGTGGATATGGCAGATCCTTTGGTTGATCTTTATTTTAAAGGGATTGGCCTTAAAAGTCCAGAGTGTTCAGTAATAAGTTGATAATAATTGCAGTAATTAAAAAAAATAAAATTTTAAAAGGAGAAATGAAATTATGGCACAGCAGATTTCAGATCGACGGGATATCGATTTTGTCCTCCACGAACAGTTAAACGTTGATCAGTTCAGTAAAAGTGAAATGTATGCGGAGTTCAACAAAAAAACGGTTGACCTGATCGTTTCAGAAGCCCGTAATCTTGCAGTTAAAGAAATCCTTCCCACGCGTAAAGAAGGGGATGAAATCGGATGTAAATTCGAAAACGGCAGCGTCATTGTTCCTGAGATTTTCAGAAAACCGTTTGAACTGTTAAAAGAGGGCGAATGGACAGCCATGCCGGAAGATCCGGAATATGGCGGCCAGGGAATGCCGAGATCCGTTACTATGGCAGCTGCAGAATACTTCAACGGCGCCAACTATGCGTTTATGATGTATTCCGGTCTGACCCACGGTGCCGGCAAGCTGGTTGAATCTTTCGGTACTGATGAACAGAAAGCAACTTATTTGAAAAAGATGTTTACCTGTGAGTGGACCGGTACCATGCTTTTAACCGAACCGGAAGCCGGATCTGATGTTGGTGCATTGACTTCAAAGGCAGTTCCCAACGGTGACGGAACATATTCCATTACCGGTCAGAAAATTTTTATCTCCAGTGGTGATCATAATCTTGCGGAAAATATCATTCATCCGGTTCTTGCCCGTATTGAAGGTGCTCCTGCCGGAACCAAAGGTATCTCTCTGTTCCTTGTTCCCAAATATCTTGTTAATGCAGACGGTAGTCTGGGCGAATATAATGATATCGGCTGTGTGGGTATTGAAGAAAAAATGGGTATCCACGGCAATTCTACCTGTACCATGTCTATGGGCGAAAAAGGAAAGTGCATCGGTACTCTGTTGGGTGAAGAGAACAAAGGCATGCGCGCTATGTTTCTGATGATGAATGAAGCCCGTCTGCTCGTTGGTATGCAGGGTTTTGCCTGTGCCACCGCTTCCTACATGAATGCTGTCAATTATGCCAAAGAAAGAATCCAGGGCAAAAGCCTTCTGGAGTTCATGAATCCGGATGCACCGGGCGTTGCCATTATTAACCACCCGGATGTCCGCCGTCAGCTGATGACCATGAAAGTATATATAGAAGGTATGAGAAGTCTGCTGTATTACGTCGCATGGTGTGAAGACATGGCGAATACGGTCGAAGACGCAACGGAAAAAGAAAAATACCATGATCTGGTTGAACTGCTGATTCCCATTGCCAAAGGCTACGTTACCGACAAGGCGTTTGAGGTATGTAACAGCGGTATGCAGATTTACGGCGGTTACGGGTTTATCAAGGAATTCCCTCAGGAGCAGTTGATGAGAGACTGTCGGATCACCATGATTTATGAAGGTACCAATGGTATCCAGTCCATGGACCTTTTGGGCAGAAAACTCGGCATGAAAAAAGGCAAGCTGGTCATGGATTTGATGGGTGAAATCATGGCTGTTACCGGTGCTGCAAAAAATATTGACAGCATTAAGGATTTTGCTGTTAAAGTTGAAGAAGCCCTTAATAAATTAGGTGAAGTGGCCATGCATATGGGCAAAACCGCCATGTCTGAAAAAGCCCTGACCGCGTTTGCCTTCTCCTATCCGTTCATGGAAGTTACCGGTGATGTGGTAATGGCATGGATGCTTCTCTGGAGAGCACAAATTGCTGCTGACGCACTGGAAAAAGCAAAGAAAAAAGATAAACCGTTCTATGAAGGACAGCTCAAGAGTGCTCAGTTCTTCTGCAACACGGTTTTGCCGACAACCCTTGGAAAAATGAATTCAATTCTGGGAACCGACGGCGCAGCCATTGAAATTGATGAAGCCTCTTTTATTGGGTAATTTCAGGTAATCTCAATTGTTTTTGTGAGTATATGTTCAGGGGGCTTCTCGTCGGGGCCCCCTGTTTTTTTATGGCAGACGGTTAATATTCTTCACTTTCTGAATTTTAGGGGTAAGAATTTTTTCTTGACTGAAATTTGTTTTTCCACTACGAATGAACGTTCATTCATAGTATCAATAAATAATAACTGTGTTATTTTTTATTCAACATATTTAGATATTAATATCATTTGTGTACTTAAGATAAAGGGAGAAAGGGATTAAACAATGGAACCTATATTGATTTCTCCGGCGTCGTTTAAACTTTTTGGTTTTATTCCAACCGTGTTGCTTTCAATTTTAATACCTTTGGCGGGTGTCGGGTTATTTACCTATATCATGGCCAAACGCATTGCACCGCTGGTTAAAGCCAATCCGGATTTCCGGTTTGATCGGCCCAAAGAAAGAATATTTAATGTATTAAAGATATGGCTGGGCCAGTACCGACATCCGCGTTATATGATGGCAGGCGTACTGCATATGATTATTTTCTTCGGCTTTTTGATTCTCACCGTCCGATCCTCGGAACTGGTCATTGCCGGTATCAGTAACGGATTTCATATGCCGGGCCTGGGTGGAACGCTTGGTGATATCTATTACTTTTTTAAGGATTACGCAGCCACCGCCGTTTTTTTTGCTGTTATCATCGCTGCTATCCGCAGGGGTATTTTTCGGCCGGACAGGTATCATTACCCGAAGTCATACGGTCATGATCATACCAACGAGGCCGTGTTTGTTTGTCTGGTAATTGCCACCCTGATGGTTTCAGAAAGTCTGTATGAAGCTGCTTTGGTTGCAGCTGAGATCCAGGCAGGCCATGAAGCAACTTTTTTGGCACCGGCAACGCTGGCCTGGTTTTTCAAAAATGTGTTATTGGATGCCACTCCTGAAAAGCTTCAGACGCTTCATATTATTTCCTACTATGTTCATGATATAACCTTTTTCTTTTTTCTATGCTTTCTGCCCATGGGAAAACATTTTCATGTTATTACATCATTATTTAATGTTTTTTTCATGCGTCTTGATCGCGGCAATGTTCGTCCGGTTCGCTATGGTGTCAGTGATGAAGAACTCGATGATCTGGAGTCTTTTGGTGTTAAAAAGTTTTCCGATTTTACCTGGAAGGATGTCCTGGATTTTTATACCTGTGCCGACTGTGGTCGATGTGCGGATCAGTGCCCGGCCAATACGGTAAAACGACCTTTGTCCCCGAGATTTATTTCTATTAAAGCCAGAGACTATACATTTTCTCATTTTCCGTTGAAGGGTAACTTTGTTACCCAGCAACCCCTGATCGGTGAGGGGGGCATCTATTCTGAAGATGAAATCTGGTCATGTACCACCTGCGGCGCCTGTGAGCAGGAATGTCCCCTCGGTATCGAATATATCAATAAGATTGTTGATTTGCGCCGGGGATTGGTGGATGACGGAAATGTGCCCCAGTCGTTGCAGAAACCATTGTCTTCACTTGAAAAACGTGGTAATCCGTATGGCAAGATGGAGAAAAAACGCGCAGACTGGACCAAGGAACTGGAAGACTGTGAAGTCAAGATCCTTGATAAAAAAACAACTGCGGAAACTCTCTATTTTGTTGACTCTGTGTGCTCCTTTGATGACCGCATGCAGGAAGTGGCAAGGGCAACATCGAAAATTCTTTGCAGCGCAGGAGCCGATTTTGGTATTTTGGGCAAGGAAGAAAAAGACAGCGGTAATGAAGTCAAGCGATTTGGCGAAGAAATGCTGTACCAGTCTCTTAAAGATCGCAACACCAAAGCAATAAAAAAATCCGGTGTGAAAAAGATTGTGACCGCAGATCCCCATGCGTTTAATTCATTAAAAAATGAATACACGGATATGCCGCCGGTGGAACATATCAGTCAGGTAATTGTAAAAGCGGTTTCCTCCGGTAAACTCAAACTCAAAGGTGTCAGCGAGGAAGAGCAGGATAAAGTATTCACCTATCATGATCCTTGCTACCTTGGTCGGCATAATGGGGTGTATGAAGACCCCAGAGACGCCATTGACGCGATTTCCGGAATCAAGCGGGTTGAGATGTTAAAAAACCGTGACCGGTCTTTCTGCTGCGGCGGCGGCGGATTGATGCTTTTTTATGAACCGGAAGAAGAAGAGAGAATGGGGGTTGTCCGGGTGAAGCAGGCTCAGAAAGCCGGGGCCAATGTCATCGTGACCGCCTGTCCGTTCTGCCTGGTGAACATGGAAGATGCGATCAAGGTTGCCGGTCTTGAAGGAAAGATGGAAGCAATTGATCTGGGTGAGTTAGTTGCCGCTCACATTGAAAAGTAAAACATATAATTTTTCAGCATTAATTTAATGGACGAATAAACGTCTGTAAATTTATTAATAACAGATAAGGTGGAGGACGATATGGAGATTTTGGTATGTGTTAAGCGTGTTCCAGATACCTCGGAAAACGAGATCGAAATCAATAGCGATGGTAATGACATCGAAAGAGACGATCTGGTTTACTCGGTAAACGAATGGGACAACTACGCAGTAGAAGAAGCTATTCAGATCGTTGATAAAGTCGGTGGTTCCGTAACTGTTGTGACAGTCGGTGATGATGAATCTGAAGAAGTGTTGAGACGTGAAATGGCCATGGGCGCAAACAATGGTCTTTTACTGACTGACGATGCGTTTGAAGGTTCTGACGGTAAGGGCATTGCAACAATTTTAAAGGGTGCGGTTGAAAAAGGCAATTATGACCTGATAATGACCGGTGCCCAGGCAGACGAAGGCGCCGCCCAGGTTGGTGGTATGCTGGCAGCTATGATGGATTATCCCTATGCTTCTCTGGTCAATCTGATTGAACCCGGTGACGGTAAATTAAAGGTCGGTCGTGAAATTGAAGGTGGAAATCAGGAAATGAACGAAATTGCGCTTCCCTGTGTTTTGTCCATCCAGACCGGTATCAATGAACCCCGATACGTAGGTATTCGCGGTATTCGAAAAGTCGCATCCGTAGAAATTCCTGAATTGGATGCCGGAGCGCTTGGTGTGGATGCCGCAGCGATCGGTGAAAATGCTGCAAAAGTGAAACGCGTTGATTACTTTGTGCCGGATACCGGCGAAGGTGCTGAAATGCTTACAGGCAGCACAGAGGAAATCATTGGAAAACTGGTTGAATACTTAAAAGCCAAGGGAGGGTTAAAATAATGGCCGAAATATTTGCATATATCAAACATGCTAATGGTGTTGCCGATGATTCCGCCCTGGAAATGTTCGTTGCAGCAAAAAATATCGCTGCCGATGCTACCGTAACCGCTGTTGTTACGGGGAGTGGAGCGGATATGGATAAAATCTGCACTGAAATGGCAGCTGTTTATAATGCGGTTTGGAAAATTGATAATGCCGCACTGGCATATCCGAACGCTGAAGTTGTTCGTAAGGCATTGGTAAATACTTTGCCGGCAGACAGTATTGTTCTGCTGCCCCATGATACATTTGGAATGGACTTGGGTCCCGGACTTTCCATTAAAATGGATTCTTCATTTGTTGCTGATATCGTTGGTATCGAAGGTACCGATGGCGGAACATTGAAAGTGATCCGTCAGGAATTCTCCGGTCAGGTCAGTACGCATGTGACTTGTGATATCTCCGCAGGTGCCGTATTGAACATCCGCCCGGGTGTTTTTCCGTATGATGACAGCAAAGCCGGTGGCGATGTTGCGGACAAATCCGGTGATGCCGGTGATTTAAGCACCAAACGCACATTTCTTGAAGTGGTTGCAGCCGAAGCCGGTGATGTTGACATTACCAAGTCTGAAGTTCTGGTATCTGTTGGCCGCGGTATTGAAGATGAAGACAATGTTGAAATCGTCTTTGATCTGGCTGAAGCTATGGGCGCAGATGTTTCATGCTCAAGACCGATTGTTGATGCCAAATGGATGGAAAAATCACGTCAGGTCGGTACTTCCGGCCAAACCGTTAAACCCAAGGTCTACATGGCAATGGGTATCAGTGGCTCTTTCCAGCACATGGGCGGAATTAAAGGCAATCCGTTTATCGTTGCAGTAAACAAAAATACGAAAGCACCGATTTTCCAGGTGGCTGATGTCGGTATTGAAGCAGACATCCTTGAATTTATTCCTGAGTTGCAGGAAGCTATTGAAGGGCTGTAATTTTTAAATAATTAGATCCAAAAAAAATAAAAACCCCGGTTCGATTTTTCGAATCGGGGTTTTTTTGTTTTA
This sequence comes from Desulfobacteraceae bacterium, assembly GCA_027858815.1. Taxonomy (GTDB): domain Bacteria; phylum Desulfobacterota; class Desulfobacteria; order Desulfobacterales; family Desulfosalsimonadaceae; genus SURF-3. The sequence goes on along the minus strand of JAQIBZ010000358.1, from coordinate 5,709 downwards.
ACTTATAAAACCTGTCCCTCCGGGTCAGGTCAGAGGCATTAGGCTATGCCCTGCAATGATGATTTGGTTTAATTCGTAATCGTAATCTTTCTCTTAATCATAATCTTTTTTGCGAAAATCTTTCATCAAAAGACAGATTAAGATTACGATGATGATTAGGATTATGAAAAGTGAGTTTTGGTATTATTAATTCGGTAAACCATGCCCTCTATGCTTAATCCAATGCCTGGCCCTGGTCAGGATTTTTACTTTCAGGCGCTTCATTTTTTCTGAAAAATATACTATTTTGCCTGTCACCTCATAGCGTTTGAAGCAGCAGCACCATAATATGCAATGGGCTTGCTTTTTTTACATTGCGTATTATTATTGAGTTGCATTTGAAATTGTGAAAAAAGTCCAATAGAAGATGCAAAGGATTTTATTATTTTGAGGAATATATGGAAACACCAAATCGCGTTGAATTTGACAGACCTTCTCTTTCCCGCCTTACGCAAAATCATACTGTCGTTGATATGCATTTTCATTCCCGGTATTCTGATGGGATGAATTATGTCCGAAGTATCGCCAAGCGAGCGTCAAAGCTCGGTATCGGTATTGCCATTACTGATCATAATGCAATTAAAGGTGCTGTCCGACTGGAGAAGTTTAAGAACCTGTTAACGATTCCCGGTATAGAAGTAACTTCTAAAGAAGGTGCCCATGTTCTTGTTTATTTTTACATCATAGAAGACCTTGTCCGGTTTTATGAAACAGAGATCAAGCCATTTTTGGGTAATAATGTGATGGCTTCCATCTCTTTGAATATGAATGAGATCATCAAGTGTGCCAGAAAGTACAAAGATCTGATTATTTTTCCCCATCCTTATTGCGGCGTTTATACGGGTATCTGCAATCCGTTTTTTTCAAAAGAACAGCAGGCCTTGCTGATGGATAAAGTTGACGGTGTTGAGGTAATCAATGCCGGAAACATGAAAAAATGGAATTTGCAAAGTGCCGTACTGGGATTCAATCTGGGTAAGGCAATGACCGGCGGCAGTGACGGTCACAATCTTTTTCAAATGGGAAAAGCAGTGACGTTTGCGGATTGTGCGCCGGACCGGGCATCTTTTTTAGATGCGGTCAGGGATCGTCATACCTATGTCGTCGGCAAGGAAACGCATTTGTTTCAAAAAGTTACCAGCAACGGTTACAAAATTCGAAGCAGTATAAAAAATTCTCCGAATGTAATGGAAAAAAATGTCAGGTATAGTTATTCGATCATTAATTCAAAGTCCCGGCAGGTTAAGAAATCTGTGCAGCGGCAGTTGAATAAACGGTTTCGGAAGAACGGCTGATTCATTCGTCACAAGTATGGAGAAAAAAGCCACATAAACGCATCTCTTAATTTGATTAAAAAAGGTCGGTTTAAGATAGATTCAATCCGAACCTGATGTGATTGCAATATGTTATCATGAATATGAGTTGTTAGGGTTTTAGCAAAGTGCCTGTCGTAAATTTCTACATTAAGTTCAAAATTTAATCGAAGGCTTCTTGGGTCCAGATTGGCAGAACCGATTTGTGAGTATTGGTCATCAATCACAAACAGCTTGGTGTGAACAAACGGTGCCGGCTGGTAGAAAATTTTAACGCCCCGGAAAAGCAGATCATGCAGCATGTTGGTGCTTGCCCATTTTATATACGGCAGATTGTTTTTTGCCGGGAGTACGATATTTATATCAACACCTCTCAAGGCTGCAGTCTGCAAGGCAGATGTCATTTCCAGAGACGGCAGAAAATAAGGGGTCATGATCAGAATCCGTTCACGGGCGGATGAAATGGCACCAATCAGGATGGTAGATAAGTTGTTCATGTCCTCATTGGGGCCGTCGGTAATGACCCGGCAGACAGCGGATCCTGATTTCACGGGAAGATATGGTGCCGCTTCAACCTGTTCACCGGTACAAAAAGCCCAGTCATCAAGAAAGGCCTGCTCCAGTTGCATAACAACAGGGCCCCTGAGTCTGAAATGCATATCAATACAACGGAGTGGATTTTTAATGTTCTCTGCCAAATGCCGGTTACTGATATTCATGCCGCCGGTATATCCGACCTGCCCGTCTGCAACGATTATCTTTTTATGATTACGTAGGTTTATGTGAATCGGCGGCAGAAAGAGGCGTGGCGGAAGAAAGCGCGCCACTTTCACTCCCTGTTTCTCTAATTTTTTACTTGCCCGGGTCAGGGAGTAAAGTTCTCCGAAACCATCGATAATGACACGGGTATCCACCCCCCGTTTGACAGCGTTGCCCAGCGCATCAATAAAAAGTTTTCCAGTGTCTGAAGTATCAAAGATATAAGATGTTAGATAGAGTGTTTTAGTTGCAGAATTAATGGTTTGTAATATGGCCGGATAGGCGGCCTCGCCGTTGTGCAGCGGATCGATTTGATTACCGGCAACCATTGAAAAGTTACTGACGGTGTCTGAAATTCTGGCGATCTGTACATAGGATCTGGGCAGATTCAGCCCGGAAGAAGAAACAGACGCGATGTTTACAGCATTACGGTATTCACCGGTAATGGACAGGGCCGCCGGGCGTTTATCTTCCAACCGTCTAGCCCTGGTTTTTACACGGTTGATGCCGAACAGGAAATAAAAAATCGGGCCGACAAACGGAAACATCAGGCAAACCGCTACCCATCCCAAAGCAGCTGCCGGTGTTCGCTGGTTTAAGAGCGCATGGCCGGAAGTGGTAAATGACAGGAAAATACTAAGAGATATGGATGCCCAGTTTAGAAATTCCATTCAGTAAAATACCCAATGGCGAAGCCATTAAATCTCATAAGTTGATATTACAGGATCTCTTAAGATCAGATCAATCGCCTTACCGGATGTTGCAGCGACATCCGGAAAAAACCGACCAAGATTTCGAATGTGCCGCAGGTTGTCAGCGGTTCTGAAAATCAGCATAGCAAGATTGCCTTCTGCCATTTTTGAAATCGATACGACTTCTTCCCACGGCATCCCACGGGCCCATAAATAAAGCGTCACTGCCGGTAGAAAATAAAGTGTCGGCGCTTCAAATCCGTTTTCGGACATTTCTTTTGCATAGGGCTGCAGGCTGGTGTCAATTTTTTTAAAAAGTTTAAATAAGGCTTTGGGGATCATTGTGGTGTCGATGGATTCATCGTCTGTTTCCCGTTCATTGACAAAAGCCGCCATGATGCCCGCTAAAAATGCCGGGTCGGATTTTGGAAACAGGTCTTTGCGAAATCCTTCGGCAACCATAAGCGGATGATCAATGCGGAGTTGGGATGTCCACTCGCCATCGTCCGTCAATCTATTGTCAGCGCTAACATATTCTTTTTTCTTTAAAAAGTCAAGATGATCGATGAAATCCTGCCAGAGGGCATCGGTATTAATACTGTCTAAATTTTCATTTCGGGATTGTTTATCTGGGTTTGTCATTAAATATGCGGCAAACGATTTGTCCAGCAGTTCTTTAATCTGTTCCGGGGTATGGGAAAGCAGGAGATTGAGAACCATTGAAAAATTGATTTTGATCTGGCTGTAAACGCCGGTGGGCGGGGCATTAAACAGTCTTTCAACCATTTTCAGATCCATGAATCTGCCGGGGATCACCACGCCAAAGCCGATATTGTCCATTCCTCTTCTGCCGGCACGACCGGTCATCTGATAAAATTCCGTGGCAGTCAGGGGCATGAAGTCCCGGCCGTTGAAACGGTCTGAGTTTAAAAAAAGAATGGTTCGGGCCGGAAAATTGACACCGGCAGCTACTGTTGATGTGGCGAACACTGCGTTTAAAAGTCCTTCGGTCATCAGGATTTCTATAATCATTTTCCAGATGGGTAATTGGCCGCTATGGTGAGCACCAACAGCATAATTTTTTAAAAAATGCATTTGTTTGTGGTTGGCCAAGTGCGGCGATGCAGCGATCAGCTCTTCAATCCGGCGGTGTCGCAGTTCCTTGCGGTCAAAGCTTTCTTCATTCGTTCCCATGGCACTGAGCACAAGGGCATGGTCGCAGTCGGCACGGGATTTAAGAAAGAAGATGGACGGAAGCAGTCGGTACTTTCGTAAAATTTTGAGAATGTCCCCCATCGGCGGCAGACGATTGGAGCGCATCAGGCCGCTCACGTGTCTGGCATTTGCGAATTTGTGTACTTTTTTATATAGCTTTTTCTTTTCCTGAGGGGAATTATTTTCGTCGAGTAAAGGAAACAAGGTCCCGGACGGGTGTAGAAATAGCGGATACAAAGGTACGGGCCGGTCTTTTTCTTCAATAACCGTACATTTATTTCCCCGGATGGATTTGAGCCAGCCGGCGATCTGGTGGGCATTGCCGATGGTGGCGGACAACAGCAGCAACGGAATACGCTGGGGCAGATAAATCATGGTTTCTTCCCATACCACCCCGCGGTCTTTATCGCCTAGAAAGTGGGCTTCATCTAATACGATGAAGTCCGTGTCAAGGTCTTCTCCCCGGTGCATGGCATCATAGAGCTGATTGCGCAGAATTTCGGTTGTCCCGATAATGACCGGGGCGTCCATATTCTCCTTGCGGTCGCCGGTCAGGATGCCGACATTTTCAGGACCAAATATTTTCGAGAACTCAGCAAATTTAGAATTGGTCAGCGCTTTTAACGGAGATGCATACCAGGCTTTCCCTTTGTTCTTGATCGTCTGTGCGATGGCTTGTTCCGCAATCCAGGTTTTTCCGGCACCAGTTGGCACGGTAACCAGGCAGTCCCCTTGTGAAATTGCTTCAAGGGACCTGAGCTGGAAAGGATCCGGTGTAAATGGTGTGGCTTCCGGTACACCGATTTTGGAAAAAATTCTTTTTAGTTTGGAATCTGATCCGGGTTTTAATTGATGAGCGGGCGCATTTTTATTGCGCGATGCCGACCGTCGCTGAAATTTTCTTTTTTTATAATCTGTCATTAAATTTTAGCGATTATCCCTTCGATGATTGTTTTAGCTTCAGATTCCACATCAAAAGGAGCCATGCCGTTTAAGTCTGCTTCGATCAGCGCATCATCATAGGGGATAAATCCAAGAAAGGTAAAACCGGTTAAGTTCTTTTTTAAGTAATCTTCGTCTTTTTTCCCTGTGATTTTATTACCCACCAGGGCAATCTCGGATAAACCGATCTCAGCGGCGCGTCTGTTAATAAATCGCGCTGTGTCAATACTACGGCAGCCGGGTTCCACGACCACTATGAGTTTATCCACGGATTGGGCGGTTCCCCGGCCCAGGTGTTCAATGCCGGCTTCCATGTCCATGACCACCACTTCATCGCGTGCCAGCACAATATGGGTGACCAGTGCTTTGAGCAGGGTGCTTTCCGGACAAATACATCCGGCGCCGCCTTTTTTGATGCCGCCCAGACGCATCAGTTTGATGTTCTCAAATTTGGCAGACAAAGAATCCGGCAGGTCATCTACTTTGGGGTTGAGTTTAAAAAAACCGCCTATGGTCCCGGGCTTTGCCTCGGTGCGTTCATAGGCCAGATCTTTCATTTCAGAAATCGGTATGATCTTATCCGCATCCGGGATGCCGACGGCCGCGGCAAGATTTGCATCCGGGTCTGCATCGATGGCCAGAACGTGTTTGTTGTTTGCGTTAAGCGCTCTGATTAGAAGTGCAGAGAAGGTCGTTTTTCCCACTCCGCCTTTTCCGCTGACTGCTATTTTCATGATCTTTTCCTTTTA
>JAQIBZ010000300.1 GCA_027858815.1 Desulfobacteraceae bacterium | reverse complement strand
GGATTTTAATGACATTACTATCCAGTATTCCTGGATTTCCAGAACCCATGCTTATATCGAAAATCAGAACGGCGTATTCATGGTAAAGGACAAAAGCACCAATGGGACTTTCATCTATCCCGAAAATGCCGCTCCGGTATACATAAATAAAGGGGAGCATCCCTTGTCCGGAAAGGGTATCATTATTTTCGGTCGGGACAAGGAAAACAATATGGACAATGCCTTAACAGACACACTCCAATACGATATTAGGTAACATCATATATGGGAGGAAATGCGATGACGGAAAAAAAATTTAAACAGGTCTGTGAATGTGAAAACTGCGGTAATGAAGCTGAAATGACCATCACCTGCACGCTGATACCGGAAGAAGATACCACCCCGAAAACAAAACCTGCCGCACCGGCTGAAAAAAAGGTCAAAGGACATGCAGTTTGCAGCCAGTGCGGAGGGGAAGCGGATATCTGGATTGATGATATTGAAAACCTTCAGCCAGTCTAATTCATCCATTTGCTGTGTTATAAGTGGTTCGCAGTAGCAGCCGGTTGGCTGTTTTTGACTATTGTTAATTGGCCGTTAAACGAAAATCGACCCTTTTCGAAAATCGCTTCCACCCGGGCGCACATGTATGCGGCGGTAGGAGGTGCTGTGGGATCTCTTTCCGGCAAACTGCACGGCGGTGCCAACACCCGTGTCATGCAGATGCTTAAAAAAATCAATTCCGTAGACGCGATTGACGATTATATCAAACAGGAGCATTTTATATGGGTGGCGTTCTGATATAAGTTGTCGATGTTGGGCGTTCGATGTTCAATGCCCTTTTACTCCGCCTCCCATTGCTGTTGCTTCAAAAACGCCAAGGCTAATTTCAACATACCAAAATCGTATTTATGATTCAGCGCCTTTTTCACCGATGACAAACCTGGCTTGCCCGTTTTTTTAAAAGCCGCAACAATTTCTTCCAACGCCTCTTTTGACATGAGTTTGTCAATGTCTGCCTCTCCCTCTTCAATCCAGTAGGCCAGATGCCCCCGGATAGTGGAGATTTTTAAAGACCGTTCCGACGCTATTTCATGGATGGCTTTGCCGTTGTTAAACATCTCCAGCGTAATTTCTTTAGTATCCGGTTTATCTTTTGGTTTAGACTTTTGGGAAATCTTACGAACGCCCCGGTGTACTGATGCATAGGCATCTGAATCATCTGCCGCCATCGATTTTTCTGCACTGGCAGCGGCAACCGCATTGTTGCGCTTCGGCATCGTGATACCAGCGTTTGTCAGTTCTTTATTATCAATAACCGCATCGACCAATGCCATGGATTTATAGATTTTTTGAAGCTGACCGTAAAAAAGCAGATCCAGATCCTGCAATTCACGGATATATTGTTTTACGCCTTTTTTGCTTGTTTTTAAATCAGCAACATGAACGGCTATCTTTTTTGAAAATTCATTTAAAAGGGGTTCAAAATAATTCTGCGCCGCACCCACTCGCTCCTTCAGAAACTGATGGTCTTCGACCGCCCCCGGCTGCTGAAGCTGGTAAAAAATTTGATTAAGCTGGTTTAAAAACTTGTCTCCCACTTCTTTGACCGGCTTTAAGTCGGATTGAAGGGATTGCGCCCATTCCAGGCTTTTCTGTTTTTCCGAACGGGTCGCATCTTTGGTGTAAGTGCTCACATGATACGACAGTTCTGCACGCAGGGCCGTAAAATCAAATGCCATCATCACTGCTTCGCGCAGATATGACAAGGATGCATTCTGCAGCCCTTGTTCCAGTGTTTTCGCATCATTTTTCTGACTGGCAAATTCAAAAAGGGCTGCCTCCTGTTTCAGGCCCTGATGCTTAAACGGCGATGTCAGCACCAGCCCATTCAAAGACGTGAGGCGCGACAATGCCACATACACCTGACCGGCGGCAAACGCCTGGCCAACATCAATAATGGCCTTTTCAAATGTCAGCCCCTGGCTTTTGTGCACGGTGATGGCCCAGGCCAGCTTTAAGGGGAAATGTACAAAATTCCCGATTATTTTTTCTTCGATCTCACCAGTTTCTTTATTGAGCGCAAATCGTTTATTTTCCCAGGTATATTTCTCCACCCACACAGATGCCGTGCCGTCTGAAAACACCACTTTGATATCTTTGTCCGTCAATTCTGCTACTTTTCCGATTTTACCGTTGAAAAACTGACCTTCCCCGGATGGATCATTTTTAATAAACATCACCTGGGCATTTTTTTTCAGCGCCAGCACATGATCCACCGGATGAACTCGCTCATCAAACTTACCGTCCACTATCGCCTGATACTTATAGGTTATTCCCGACAGTTTTTCCAGTTTCTCCCGATTGGTCCGATCGGCTTTATAATTGTGAGTGGTCAGATACACATATCCGTCTGCGTCGTCAGGTGAAAATCCGGGCTGGTAATACTTATTTAAAGTATCCACATCCTGTCGGGTCAGCTGATCATCCCGCAGATGGTTTAACACGGAAATAAATGTTTCATCCGACTGTCGGTATATTTTCTCCAGCTCAATATACAGCGGCTGATTATCGGCAAGCACCTGGGCGGAAAAGAAAAACATGGTCGGATAATACGGCTCCAGCACTTGTCTTTCCGCCTCCCGGACCACCGGCGGCAGCTGCATCAGATCACCGATAAACAAAATCTGAACACCACCAAACGGCTCGCTGCGACGTCTTACACGTCGCAGCGTCACATCAATGGCATCCAGCAAATCCGCCCGCAGCATGCTCACCTCGTCGATGATCAGCAGTTCCATTTTTTTCAGCAGATTTCGTTTTGCGCCATGCATCTTCATCTGACGGGTCAGCGATCGGGGGGTATTGAGTTGAAAAGTGGGCGCTTCTTCACCCTCAAAATGATCGGACGGGATAAACGCACCAAACGGCAGCTGAAACAATGAATGCAGGGTAACGCCCTGGGCGTTGATGGCGGCAATGCCCGTGGGAGCGGCGACAATGGTGTTTTTATGGGTACTGCGACTGATGGCGTGCAGAAATGTTGTCTTTCCGGTCCCGGCCTTGCCGGTCAGAAATACATGGCGGCCGGTGCTGTTTACAAACCGTGATGCCATGGCGGCAGATTTGTCATTCCATTGGGTCATAGTTGTTTCGTTGTTTTAATTAACGGGCCGGGGCAAAGGACCGGACCGGCAAAATTTATCGCCCCCCATCGTAGGGGCAGGCCCCTGTGCCTGCCCTTGCAGGGGG
>JAQIBZ010000295.1 GCA_027858815.1 Desulfobacteraceae bacterium | reverse complement strand
TCATAGGGACGGCGCAGGGTCTGGTCGTGATCATACAGCCAGTGAACGGCCATCTCCAGGGTCAGGCGGGCGTAAAAACAACTTCCCCGAGAATCCGAAAGCGCCAGTTTTTCTGCCTGGCTGGCATTCGGATAAAAGCGCTTAAACTCGGTTTTCAGGAAGTCGAAGTTGCTCATTTTTTCTCTCTTGTGCGGTATGCTTGTCGGGGATGTTTAGGGTTATTCGGAAACTGCATTTCCAGAACATCCCCCATTTGATACAAATAATTTTCCTTCAAAGTTTTCGGGTTACGACCCAGCAATTTTGATAATGCATCCGTATTTAAAAAACATATTGCGCAAAGATCTTTAATTTTTTCAATAAGTTCTTTTCTTGGAGACCGTTTTTGTTTCCTGACAAGGGCGGCCATTTCCCATAGCTCGGTCCATATTTTATCAGAAATATCTTTTTGGGGGATGCTCGAACCCTTATGGGGGATGCTCGAATCCTTATGGGGGATGCTCGAATCCTTATGGGGGATGCTCGAACCCTTATGGGGGATGCTGCCGAGCAATTCTTCATCCCCGGATTCACTCATTATTCGTTTTGGCACGTCACCTTTAAAATAATAAACAGTTGCACGACCTGTGCCGCTGGATTCAAGGAATCCGTTGTCAACAAGATGTCTTAAAATCGATGTGATATCTCTTGGATGTTCACTGCTCATCTGCTTCAGGCGCGTATGCGTCACGGATCCCTCTATTTCAACTGTTATCAAGGCCAGTCGTTCGGTTTCCGTCATGCGTGCAAAATCATCTCCAAATCTCTCATTCAAAGACTGAAGCGCCTCATCCGGGATCAGGCTTGAAAGACGCAGGCGAAGCAAGGTCTGGTCCGGATCAATCCTTTCCCAAAGCTCCGGAGGACGAAAATGCTGTTTTTTCCAATTGATATACACTTTCGGCAAACCAGAGCCCGCCTGTTCGCCCAATCCGATCAACTGAAACATTTTTTGAAGATTCCGGTTGCGGCAATCACTATTGCCCCCCGAAATAGCCTCTTCTATCGGAATACGCATATTGCCCGGATTGCGAAAACCGAAAAGTTCCGGCCGCTTGATAATCAGCACCGAAAGCCGGCCGGAATAGTCGGCATGAATCAAAGCATTCACCAGCGCCTCACGTAAAGCTTCGTGTATCGGCGTATCATCAACCCGCTGATCCCCTTTTAATTTAAACGGGACTTTCAAGTCCTGGGCCAGCCGATTTATGCTGAGCCGATAAAAATCATATAAATTACCTGACCAGGAGCCATCCGTTGTTATGCGGTCAAGCCAGCGCTTATTTTCAGATTCACTTCCATGATCGAGTTGCCGGTAATCAACAATATAATTGGAAACTGCGTCGAGAATTGAACGCAATTTACCAAACATCAGCAATCCGGCCAGGGTCAAACCCTCGTTACCGGTTTGTCGATCACGAGTCCAACCGCCGATATTCCGCATAAATTCCGTGTCATTAAAATCAACCCAGGGATGATCGGGTCTTGTTGAACGAAATGCATTTCGATACGAATGAAAGGTTTCCATGTGAATATCCCCGAAATCGAATCCTTCCAGCAGTCGACTGTCCCGGGCATCTTCAACCTGCTCCGCCAGCATCCGGCGAACGCTTTCTTCCGTACAACGATAATCGCCTTCATAATTTCGACGATAGGTTCCGGTCAGCGGATTTTTCCCCAGATACACCGGTTTTTGGTGGCGTGAGGCGCGAGGAATAGAGAGTTGGATGATATTCAGGCCTTTTTCTGAAAGCACCCGGACATCCTTTTCGTTCAAGATATTAACATTGACAGAGTCCGGGTTATTCAATGTATCCCACAGACTTTTTATGACTTTGCGCGTATCCGAGATGCCGGTTATTTGAAATTTGTGCTCTTTTTTTTCCGAAATACCGAGCAAGACCACACCGCCTTCGGTGTTTGCCATGGCAGAATACGTTTTATAAAACTCCTTTGGGATCGCGCCACGGCCATCTTTTCCCGCAGCCTTTTTAACTTCCAGATCCACATCTTCGCTTAATAAATTCAGGATAATATCGGACATTTCTTTCATCGAATAATGCCTTTTATCTGTTTTTGATACAAAATCAAAACCCTATTCCTTGTCAGAATATTTAAGCTAAAAAAACCATAGTTGATTTATAATAACACCTTACAACTCTCCTTTAAACGCCCGTTGCTGGAGGGAGGCAAAGAGGGTGTCTATTTTGGAAAGATGTTCACCTTGTATGACTTTTTCTGACTCAATTGTTGAAAAAAGGTGTGAAAAAACTCTTTGATTAGAAATTGGCGGCAATGGTATTTCAAGATCATTAGCTTGTTTTGAGTTAATGTTGAATTGAACAGCAGTAGGCCCTCCTTTACTCTGCAGAATCAACTTCCCACGCGGTGATGCTATCAAGAAATAAAACCACTTTGGATCACAAACATCTTGATTGGGCCTTAATCGCATGACATGAGAATCAATAACTATGGGTTCATGATATCCATCAAAAAAGGAGGCCTTCCCAAGTTGTTTCTTGCTGCCAATTGCTCGTGCGATTACTGTATCCCCGATATTCAGAGAAAACCGTTCAAATTCAACGTTTGAAAGTTCAACACGGCCACAATTATCAAAATCAATAACCCGTTGACCTAATTCACCAACTCTAACAACTTTAAAACCCTCCCCTTTGGCTGGTCGTATTGTCCCAATTTTCGGGGCTGAACGATAAAGCTCTCTACACTTCTTCACCTCCCACCCTTTTGGATTCGTCACAGGATCGCCGAACATATCGAGAAACACGGATTGAAGGAGTTCGTCGAGTTTGGCGATGGCCTGACGGCGTTTTTCCCGCAGCGCATCCGCCTTGTCCAGAATGGCGGCGATTCGTTTTTGTTCTGAAAGGGGGGGGAGGGGGATTTGATAGGCTTCTAACTGTTTTGGGCTAATATTCGGTTGAGCAACTCCAGCGGCAGACTTCCATACCTGAGACTGAATCATCTCAGACTCAAGGTAATGACGAAGATAAGCTCTTTCTATCATCATATTGTTAACTATTTCAAATTTACCTACCCGCTGATTAAGATAAACGGGTCCTTCTATATTTACTGGAACAACACCTATCTTACCCGTTGTAGCTCCAGATAAAGCCATAAGAATGTCCCCTCCAATGATCGTCGCCTTCGACCCTTTGCCGACTTTCTCGGGTAAAATTTTTACTGCTCCTTCCGTATTCACAATTCCATTTTGTAAGTTTGAAATTCTGATAACTGGCTTCCCTGTTTCTCCAAAATCTTTTGACTTAAAAGCAAACCCACCAATAACCTTGACACATTCACCGATACTTACGCTTTGGACATTCACATCAACAACTCCTCAAGCTCCACAAGGCCGTCCCGAATTTCCGATTCCAAAGCCTTCAAATCCGCCAGAATCTTTTTCGGCGGATCATATTTGACTTCCTCATAAACAATCTCTTTGTACCGGTTAATGGAAAGATCATACCCGTTTGCCGCGATTTCCGCTTTGGGCACCATAAAAGACTGGTCCGTGCGTTTACGTTTGAATTCAACGTCTAAATTCTTCCATCGGCTGATGATATCCGGGATATTGTTGATCTCATGGCGTTCTTGATCCAAAGGGGTACGTTTGTCATCAAGCGAAAACCCGTCCGCCTGCATATCGTAAAACCAGACATGGTCCGTGCCCCCAGAATTGGTTTTGGTAAACAAAACAATTGCCGTGGACACCCCGGCATAGGGCTTGAAAACCCCTGACGGCATGGAAATGATGCCATCCAGCTTTTGGTCTTCCACCAGCATTTGGCGCAACCCTTTGTGGGCATTGGATGATCCGAACAACACACCGTCCGGCACGATTACGGCAGCCCGGCCGCCGGGTTTTAAAAGGCGCAGAAACAACGCCACAAACAGCAGCTCGGTTTTCTTGGTTTTCACTATTTTCTGAAGATCTTTGGAGCAGCTCTCATAATCCAGGGACCCGGCAAACGGTGGATTGGCCAGCACTAAAGTAAATTGTTCCTCAATGCCTGCATGGTCCTGGGAAAGAGAATCCCGATTGGCAATGTCCGGGTTTTCAATGCCGTGGAGCAGCATGTTCATGGAACCGATGCGGAGCATGGTGCTGTCAAAATCAAACCCGTTAAACGTCTCATGGTTAAACCGGCGCATGGCCTCAGCATCTTTAAAAATATCAGGATGATTTTTCCTTAGAAATTCGGCAGCAGCCACTAAAAAACCGGCAGACCCGCAGGCCGGATCACAAATAATGTCCGACGGCTTAGGTGCGGTCAAGGCCACCATCATCTCAATGATATGCCGGGGGGTCCGGAACTGGCCGTTTTGCCCGGCTGTTGCGATCTTGCCCAGCATGTATTCATATAGATCGCCCTTGGTGTCACGGTCATTCATGGGTACTGCATCCAGCATATCCACCACCTTGGCCAGAAGTCCGGGGTTCGGGATGGTAAACCGGGCGTCTTTCATATGGGCCGCATAGGTGGATTCGGCATTGCCGTTAAGCGTCTTAATAAACGGAAACACTTCATCGGCCACGATGTCATACATTTCCTTGGGATCGCCGAATTCCTTGAATTTTGACCAGCGCAGCGTATCAAACGTCCGGCCCATTCTGGAGTCCGGGTTTTTCCCTTCAGGGAAAATCGGATTTTCGATTTTTCGTTTGAGCCGGTTGGCCTTTTTTTCCCGTACCGTGTGCAATTCATCCAGCCGTTTGATGAAAAGCAAATACGTCATCTGCTCAATCACTTCCATGGGGTTTGAAATACCACCGGACCAGAAAGCATCCCATATCCGGTCGATCTGACTCTTAATTTCACCTGTTATCACGCGTTTGTTTTCTCCGATTATTTATACAATATTTGTACCCGTTCACGGGGGCAAAAGTTTCAATCTTTTGTAAATCACTGATCTGTAAGTGTTTACAGGGTGCCGCAGATGCGCGGCGCCGGGCATGCAGACATACTGTGCGTACTTCAAATGCCCGGGAACAAAGCAGATGCGGTGCCCTGTGAACGCTTACCAATATTTTTCACCACAGAGGGCACAGAGATCACTGAGAAAAGATTTTATTTTAAATCATTACCACTTTATTCTCTGTGGTCTCTGTGGTTGATTTTTCGTTTTTTTTTAGACCGCATCTTGAACAATGAAACATATCCCATTCTAAATCAAGTAAATTATTGATTTAATGAATGGATCTGCTT
>JAQIBZ010000272.1 GCA_027858815.1 Desulfobacteraceae bacterium | reverse complement strand
TCATAGGGACGGCGCAGGGTCTGGTCGTGATCATACAGCCAGTGAACGGCCATCTCCAGGGTCAGGCGGGCGTAAAAACAACTTCCCCGAGAATCCGAAAGCGCCAGTTTTTCTGCCTGTCTGGCATTCGGATAAAAACTTTTAAACTCGGTTTTCAGAAAGTCGAAATTGCTCATTTTTTCTCTTTTTTCTGATACGCCTGCCTGGGGTGTCTTGGGTTGTTCGGAAAACGCATATCCAGAACATCCCCCATTTGATATAAATATTTTTCCTGAAGCGTTTTAGGTTTACGCCCTATCAAAATTGAAAGGGATTCAACCGTTAAAAAATTTTGAGCACAAATCTCTTGAATTATTGAAATTATTTCTTTTCTTGGTGACCTTTTCCGTTCCCTGACAGCAGCCGCCATTTCCCACAACTTGGACCATGCTTCATCGGAAATATCTTTTTGGGGGATGCTCAACTCCTTAGTGGGGATGCTCAGGTCGTTAAGGGGGATGCTCAACTCCTTAGTGGGGATGCTACCTAATAAATCGTCATCCCCAGATTCTCCTATTGGGAACTCCGGAGCTTCACCCGAAAAATAATATACTGTTGCTCGCCCCCGTCCTTTGGATTCAAGCATTTCAGTATCAACAAGATGCCTTAATATTGATGTGATATCGCTTGGGTGATCACTACACATCTGTTTCAGTCGAGCGTGCGTCACACGCCCCTCAATCTCAACTGTTATCAGGGCCAGACGCTCTGTTTCAGTCATTCGGCCAAAATCATCGCCAAACCTCTCCTTTAAAGATTGAAGAGCCTCGTCTGAAATCAAGCTTGAAAGACGTAGACGAAGCAAAGTCTGGTCAGGATCAATTCTTTCCCAAAGTTCTGGGGGACGAAAATGCTGTTTTTTCCAATTGGTGTATACTTTCGGCAAACCAGAGCCCGCTTGCTCCCCTAAACCGATTAGCTGAAACATTTTTTGTAGGTTCCGGTTACGGCAATCACTGTTACCCCCCAAAATAGCATCCTCAATGGAGATACGCATATTCCCCGGATTTCGGAAGCCGAAAAGTTCAGGCCTCTTTACCACCAGCACAGACACCCGTCCTGAATAATCTGCATGAATCAAGGCATTGACCAGTGCCTCACGCAATGCTTCATGTATGGGTGTATCATCAATCCGACGATCCCCCTTTAATTTAAAAGGGACTTTCAAGTCCTGAACCAGGCGAGTAATGCTTTGTCGATAAAAATCGTATAAGTTGCCGGACCAGGAGCCATCCGTTGTTATTCGATCCAGCCAGCGACTATTCTCGGATTCACTTCGATGGGGGAGTTGCCGGTAATCAACAATATAATTTGGAACCGCATCATGAATTGAGCGGAATTTACCAAACATCAGCAACCCGGCCAAAGTCAAGCCCTCGACATTAGTTTGTCGATCACGTGTCCTGCCGCCAATATTGCGCAAAAATTCCCGGTCATTAATATCACTCCAGGGATGATCGGGTCTTGTTGAACGAAACGCATTACGATATGCAAGGAAAGAATCCATTTGGATATCACCAAAATCAAAGCCTTCCAGCAAGCGACTGTCACGGGCATCTTCAACCTGCTCCGCCAGCATCCGGCGAACACTCTCTTCATCACATCGATAATCGCCTTCATAATTGCGACGATATGTTCCGGTCAGCGGATTTTTTCCTATAAAAACAGGTTTTTGATAGCGTGATGCGCGAGGTACATTGATTTGAATAACATTCAATCCTTTTTTTGCCTGAACTACCCGGATATCTCTTTCATTCAATATATTAACACTGACATTATTCCGATTATTCAATGTGTCCCATAGGCTTTTCTTGACTTTATGGGTATCTTTAATGCCGGTTACTTCAAAGGAATGGTCTTTTTTTTCTGAAATGCCTAACAAAACAACACCACCTTCAGTGTTTGCCATAGCGGAATACGTTTTATAAAAATCCTTGGGGACTGCGCCATGGTCGTCTTTGCCTGCAGCCTTTTTAACTTCAAAGTCCACGTCTTCAGTTAAAAAGTTTCCAATAATATCGATTAGTTCTTCCATAAAACGATTCCTTATATTTTCCTTTCCTTACAGATCTCCTTTAAATGCCCGTTGCTGGAGGGAAGCAAAGAGAGTCTCAAGTTCGTTGAGATGTCTTTTATTATGTTCCAATAATTTTGATATAAAAGTTAATTTTTCTATGAACTCGTGTTGCTGAGTTAGAGGGGGCAGAATAATGTCAACATCCCTAACTGCATTTTTGGTTATCGTCTTCGTTACAGCACCTTGTACTTTGCTTTTTATTAAGCTATCTCCACATTGAGTTTTTAAGTATTGATATACATATCTTATCAGAGCTTGGTCAGTGGTTCTAATCAAAAACTGGTTCATTCCTAATGAAACTGGCCGGTTCAATAAAGGCATATAGTAAACATCGCCTGCTGAGCCGATCTTGTTAATAATTATCTCCTCACCGAAAACTTTCGATTTCGTTAAAAAATCGTAAGCGTCTTTTGTAATATACTTCACACCATCAATAAAATTATTACTCGCCAGGTCGGTCGTTCTGACCATCAAGGCAAAATCCGGAATATTAAGTAATTCTACGTGTTTTTTGAGTATTTTGTAGCTTCCATTTGCATGGTAATCAGTTAATATTTCAATAATCTCACCAAACTTAACTTTATCCCACCCCATTGGATTTGTCATGGGGTCGCCGAACATATCGAAAAACACGGATTGAAGGAGTTCATCGAGCTTGGCGATGGCCTGGCGGCGTTTTTCCCGCAGTGCATCCGCCATGTCCAGAATGGCGGCAATACGTTTTTGTTCTGATAAAGGGGGGAGGGGAACCTGAAACTCATCAAAATTTCGCATACGAAGATAGTTAGTCGCAGATCCATACTGGTCGGTCTGAACATGTCTTACCCATCTGTATTTAAAATAAAATTTTAGAAAATCAAAATCAATATTTCGGAAATCGTTTAATATATAAGTTCTTTGATAAGCCTCGAATGGCTCATTGCAATATAAAACTTTACCAACATTTGCACCGTTCCCTGGTAAAATAATTGCTGGCGCGTCAAAAGACTTTGTAGGGCTTTTAATAGGTTTTAATGCACATGTATAAAATGGATAAGGGCCACCATTTTCTCCATGGTTTGCATCTTTGCGCCCAGTTTTAATATCACAAATATCTTTTAAGTATACGAATTGCCAACTCACTTCAACAACCCCTCAAGCTCCACAAGTCCGTCCTGAATTTCCGCTTCCAGTGCTTTCAAGTCTGCCAGGATTTTTTTTGGCGGATCATATTTGACTTCCTCGTAAACAATCTCCTTGTACCGGTTGATGGAAAGGTCATACCCGTTATCAGCAATTTCCGCTTTGGGAACCATAAATGACTGATCCGTGCGCTTGCGTGTGGATTCTGCCTTTAAATGTTTCCAACGTTTGATAATGTCCGGAATATTGTTGATTTCATGGCGTTCTTGATCCAGGGGGGTGCGCTTGTCATCCAATGAAAATCCGTCTGCCTGCATATCATAAAACCACACATGGTCCGTGCCGCCGGAATTGGTTTTGGTAAACAAAACAATTGCCGTGGACACCCCGGCATAGGGTTTGAACACCCCTGACGGCATGGAAATGATGCCATCCAGTTTTTGATCTTGAACCAGCATTTTGCGCAATCCCTTGTGGGCATTGGATGATCCGAACAACACCCCGTCCGGCACAATCACGGCCGCCCGGCCGCCGGGTTTGAGCAGACGCAAGAAAAGCGCCACAAACAGCAGCTCGGTTTTCTTGGTTTTAACGATTTTCTGAAGATCTTTGGAACAGCTCTCATAATCCAGGGACCCGGCAAACGGCGGATTGGCCAGCACTAAAGTAAATTGTTCCTCAATGCCTGCATGGTCCTGGGAAAGAGAATCCCGATTGGCAATGTCCGGGTTTTCAATGCCGTGAAGCAGCATATTCATGGACCCGATGCGGAGCATGGTGCTGTCAAAATCAAACCCATTAAACGTCTCATGGTTAAACCGGCGCATGGCCTCAGCATCTTTAAAAATATCAGGATGGTTTTTGCGTAAAAATTCGGCAGCAGTCACCAGAAACCCGGCAGACCCGCAGGCCGGATCACAGATAATGTCTGAGGGTTTCGGCGCAGTCAAAGCCACCATCATCTCAATAATATGCCGGGGAGTTCGGAACTGGCCGTTTTGCCCGGCCGTGGCGATCTTACCCAGCATGTATTCATAAAGATCACCCTTGGTGTCCCGATCATCCATGGGTACGGCATCCAGCATATCCACCACCTTGGCCAGCAGGCCGGGGTTGGGGATAGTAAACCGTGCGTCTTTCATATGGGCCGCATACGTGGATTCGGCATTGCCGTTAAGGGTCTTGATAAACGGAAACACTTCATCGGCCACAATATCATACATTTCCTTGGGATCGCCGAATTCCTTGAATTTGGACCAGCGCAGCGTATCAAACGTCCGTCCCATTCTGGAGTCCGGGTTTTTTCCTTCAGGGAAAATCGGGTTTTCGATTTTTCGCTTGAGCCGGTTGGCCTTTTTTTCCCGTACCGTGTGCAATTCATCAAGCCGCTTGATAAACAGCAGATAGGTCATCTGCTCAATCACTTCCATGGGGTTTGAAATACCACCAGACCAGAAAGCATCCCATATCCGGTCGATCTGACTCTTAATTTCACCTGTTATCACGCGTTTGTTTTCTCCGATTATTTATACAATATTTTTCACCACAGAGGGCACAGAGATCACTGAGAAAAGATTTTATTTTAAATCATTACCACTTTATTCTCTGTGGTCTCTGTGTTCTCCGTGGTTGATTTTTCGTTTTTTTTTAGACCGCATCTTGAACAATGAAACATATCCCATTCTAAATCAAGTAAATTATTGATTTAATGAATGGATCTGCTTTATTCAAGGTTGGGCGGGTTGAAAATCCCGAAATGACCAAAAAAATAGAGCCGGTTTCCACATTGTGAAAACCGGCTCTTTTTTTTAAAACTGGCGGAGAGACAGTCCGCCTAACTCTTGTAACATCCATGTCATAACTGTAAAACAATTCATTGAATTTCTTCATTATTATTTCAATATCAATATTATCCTTGACACAATAAGACACAATAAATATGATAAAATAACATCATTTATGGCGGGATAGATGGCGGGATAA
Organism: Desulfobacteraceae bacterium; assembly: GCA_027858815.1. Classification (GTDB taxonomy): domain Bacteria; phylum Desulfobacterota; class Desulfobacteria; order Desulfobacterales; family Desulfosalsimonadaceae; genus SURF-3. The sequence goes on along the minus strand of JAQIBZ010000272.1, from coordinate 4,741 downwards.
AAATAGCTTTAGTTTGGCGGACAGCGAGGATTCAACCCCAAAAATAAGGGTCCAAAAATGGCAAAAGCTGCAAAAGAGCTTTCGGCTTTAGAGGTCAAACGGATATCAAGTCCGGGAATGTTCGCGGTGGGTGGTGTCTCCGGTCTTTACCTGGCGGTCAGTAAATCCGGTGCACGGTCTTGGATACTCCGGTGCATGATCGGAAAAAAACGACGTGAATTAGGTCTGGGTGGTTTTCCATCGGTTCCGCTGGCAGATGCGAGGAATAAGGCCAGAGATGCAAGGGAAAAGATAAGTCAAAGCATTGATCCGGTTGCAGAAAAAAAAGCGTTAAAGGCTGAAATGGAGGCATCAAATATGCGGAAATTGTCCTTTAAAGATGCGGCCATAAAATGTCATCAAAAAAATTCGGCGGAATTTAAAAATATCAAACATTCGGCACAATGGATCAACACTCTTAAAACTTATGCATTCCCGGTGGTCGGAAATTTAAATGTTGATGAAATTGAGTTACAGCATATCAAGGCGGTGCTCGATCCTATATGGAAAGTGAAAACGGAAACGGCTTCACGGGTCCGGATGCGTCTTGAGGCGGTGCTTGCGTGGGCGACAGTCTCCGGCCATCGGTCCGGCGATAACCCAGCGCGGTGGTCGGGCCATCTTAATCAAATATATGCATCACCGGCAAAACTGAAAAAACTGAAAGGAAACATCCATCATGCGGCCATGCCATATAAAGAACTCCCGGCATTTGTGGCACATTTGCAAAAGGGAAAAGGCATGGCAGCCAGAGCACTTGAATTTTTGATACTAACGGGAACACGCTCCGGAGAGGTCAGGGATGCAGTATGGCCTGAGGTGGATCTCAAAGAAAAGGTCTGGATAATACCCGCTGAACGGATGAAAGCCGGTCGGGAACATCGGGTTCCGCTATCCGATGCAGCAATCGATATTTTAAAGCAAGTCCCGCGATACATCGATACGGATTACATTTTCCCATCTATCCAGAAAAAAGTCCCGCTATCATCGACTGGAATTTCAAAGCCATTGAAAACATATAATCCGAATTATACGGTGCACGGGATGCGGTCCGCTTTCCGGGAATGGATAGCAGAGGAAACACAAATTCAAAATATTGTGGCAGAAATGGCGCTTGCTCATACCATTGGCGATGCAACAGAGGCGGCATATCGGCGCGGAGACTTATTTGACAAGCGAAAGGAACTGATGCAGGCATGGTCTGAATATGTCGGCTCCCATGTCAGCGGTCAGGTGGTCAGTTTTTCAAGATAAATTGATGATGTTCCTATTTTAATATATTTGCTATTGACTTTTACTTAATGTTGTTATATCGATATAACAACTTGCTAACATTTTAAGGAATAACACATGCAAACCGAATTCACATATAGAGAATTGTCTGAAAAATTAGATATCAATTTGGCCAAGCTGAAACGGTGGGGCCGGGAATTTTTGCCGCCGGATTATTCAGCCGGTCAAAGTCAGGGTGTGGCGCGTGAACTTTCCATCGATGCGGTGTTTTCCCTTTATGTGGCAGGTCATCTGGTATCAAGTTTAAAATATTCCATACCAGAAACGAAAATAATAATGAATTTACTTGTTGAATGGATAAAAGCAAAAAATTTAATGCCATCAAATTTCTCCCTGATTAATATACTCGCTTATCGCAACAACTGGGGACTTACGATATATTTTGACGCCAGACAAGACGAGTGTTGGTTCTCAGCATCGGGAATATTGAATTCCGTACGGCATGAAAAAAGTGAGGAACGGCATCAGAATTTTTCGATAACTCAACAGAAGAGGACTACAGAAGAAATCATAGAAGAAATTTTCAGACATGAACCGAATTATGGACTTTTAACATTGGTAACTGGCAAATTTTTAGATATCCATTTTGTGTGCTTAGATTTTCTCGGTAAAATTATGGGTATGAATATTTTTTCCGCTTTTCAACAAGCAGTGGATGAATATTATACGGAGCAGCAGAATGCTAAAGATAAAGAATTTGAAGAAAAAGACCAGCGGGAAAAAAGAAAAAAACGGTTGGACCAAGAAAATATAAAGTAAATTTTTTTACCATAAGTTATCATATCGAACTAGTGACTTATTAACCAAAAAAGGAGAAAAAATGAAATTATCAATTTTTCTAAGTGACAAAGAGTTAGCAGAACGTTTTGGCATTACACGCCAATCAATCTGGCGATGGGTGCAGACAACAGACTTTCCGGCTCCGGTGAAATTAAGTCCCGGGTGTTCCCGGTGGCGTCTGGCGGATATCGAAAACTGGGAAAAGTCAAAGGCATCGGCGGCATGAATCCGGAAATAAAAACGCCATACAGCGGCGGCGGCTCCGGTATGGTGTGGAAGGTGGGAATATGAAATTTATATTTGATTCATCGCAGATTTTCACTGTTTTGTCAAGACGCAAAGCAATCCGGGCAAGGTGCATTGACTGTTCCGGATTCATTAAATCAGAGGTACGGAACTGCAATCATGCAGATTGCGATTTACATCCATTTCGATCCGGACAAGGAAAACAGAATCCGGTTGAGCGAGATAAGTCCATCCGTAAATATTGCCTCCAATGCATGAACGGTAAGCGGAATGTGGTTATGAAATGCCCGTCAATTGATTGCTCACTATATACTTACAGGCTCACTCAAAAAACACTGAACAAATCCTCAAATTTGCCATATAGGCGTCCTCCCAGAACAAAAAAGCATCAGGGAATACCATTACCCCATACCAAACAGAAAACAGATGAGCCGGTTAATAATTTGGAGATAGGTTATGGGACATAGTAAAAATAAAGGTGGTTTTTTTATTACACGAGAAATGTATCTGTCTGAGACTTATTTATCTTTGAACAAAAATGCTTTTATTCTTTTGAATGCTTTTCTGGATGCAAGAAAACGAGACATGAAAAATAATTCAAAAAAGAAAAATAGCGGGCGGAAAATGCCTGAATTTATTAATCTGGATTCCATTGAAATGCCATATGATACACTGGTTAAAAAATATCATATAAACCGATCGAGCATTCCAAGGGCAATGGATGAACTGATGGCGAAAGGATTTATTCGATTAAGTTATCATGGCGGAGACTGCAAGCATGATAAAAACCGATATGCTTTACTTGATGAATACTTAATCTGGCGCCCAGGGATGAAACCATTTTACACAAGACCCAAAAAAAATAAAAAAGGGTATCAGGGCAAACGGTTGGGAGCCACAGCAACAGATGAAAAATTCAAATGTGATTATTGCGGTGAATACAAAGGCCATACCAAGAAAACAAATACCGGATTCAATAGTTGTGTTGAATGCCTTGCAGATGGTGCGTTTAATTTATTGCCCGAAGAAATAAACAATCGACACGCTCAAAATCAGACCCTTACACAGGCTCAGAATTGAACCCTTAGAGGGGTCGTTAGGGTGCTATTATCATACCCTTGAATATTAAGCCCAATTCATTACTGGTAATGCATTTAGCTCAATTTTTGAATGATTCCAACATTTGATTCTTAGGGTACGATTTTGAGCCTAATTACATGTTAACCATGTATAGAGCTTGTTCTTAATGCCTGAGACAACATGAAAAAAGCATGGAAATCCGCCCGCAGTTTTTTCAGGTGGTCAGCAGGTCAGAAAGGGAGTGGTTGAAAAAAATCGCCCCCTCAACTTGTGATAGTCCGGAGTGGGTTAGAAGCGAGTTAGCTAACTTAAATCTAACTGTTAGCGATCAACCCCATAACAGCAGATGCACCACCAACAAATAATGACCAACTGAGAGGTCCATATTCAAAAAAACTCAGCCTTAGTTGTATGATTGGATTACCCAACAAAACCCAACATCAGGATGCTAAGAATTGTTAAGATTTTTACAGGCAAATCGGGTGCTAAAACTTTATAAAACTTGATGACAGGAAAAACACCTCAAAACTTCAATTAACTAAACGAAAGGAAAATCCATATAAAAAATATCTCTTAACCGAAAGAATATTAATACCTTGCATCCGTTTTGAGTGATTTAGATATATTGATGGATATATCTCTAACAGATTGGAATTAAAAGTTTTCAACTATAAAGATATTATATCCAGGCCAACATTGGGTGGCGTAAGGTGTGATCGAAAATAGAGAGTTTATATTTCCGTTAAAAATCTGTTAAAAATTGTTATTGAAAACCTTACAAAACCATACATTTAAAGTTGATATTCTATCTTGTTTTTATCGTGTTTTCATATGCATCAAAAGGTGTAAAATCGTATGTTTTGGCAGATTTAAGATACCATATACTCGGACCCTAAAAAATGATAAGATTTGTTAGGGTTGAAGATTAACAAAAGTTAACATTTAGATGGTTAGAAATGGTAAGGTTGATACTGACTGTAAACTGACTCCTGAGACGCTGTATAAGAAACGATCTTTTCATCATCGGCAAATATTATCGTGTCTATTCTATAAAGTTTCCCTTATGATCTTGAAAAGGAACTGGCCATAAATATCCGGGGATCAAATACAGCGGGTTATAAAATCAATTGCGGATATGGAGATTAAGATTGAAGATAAATAATTTCTATTTTTTAAATTTAATATCGCAATAAACGGAAACGCTGAGATTATTATTCCGCCTATTAACACTGTTATGTTTATAAACCAATTTAAAATGGATAATGTATGTTTGGGCAAAAAAAATTAGCCAAAAAATTGATCC
>JAQIBZ010000156.1 GCA_027858815.1 Desulfobacteraceae bacterium | reverse complement strand
GATTACCAGTACTTTTTGAATCCCAGATCATTAGACCAAAGTCACAATCTTCAGCCATAGATAAGTCTTTTGCTGTAAAATAAGCCCTTGTCCCAGGTTTTGAGTCTGTTTCAATTTTTTTAACAGACCAACGACCAATATTATTTCTTGGTTGTCCACCTGTACAGTAAACTGAAACAAGCTTTACATTTTTTGATTGTAAGTACGCTTGAATAGAACTATCTACTCCATCGGCATCACCTACTATTATTTCATACTGGGAATTGATTATATTATTAATACGCTCAAGAACTTTAATATTTAAATTTTTAATACGCATTGATCCTGAAATAAAAATTTTATGCATCATCTTTTCCTAGTAACAGTGGCAACATAGATATTTCTAAATTTTCCATATTGTCGTAATACTTTAGTGGCCGCTTCAAGTGAGGAGCCAGTATCATATAAATCATCGACAATCAGCACGTCATAAAGCCCATCATTTAGTTCATCATTTATATCAAATGCATCCATTAATGTTTGTACTTTTTCGTCAATATTTGGAATATCTTTCATTGGTAGTGTATTATTTTTTTTAACAAGTAAACCCTCATAGCAAGGAATATTCATAAGTTGAGATAGTTCCTGTGCAATTTCTGTTACGGGTTGCCTTTGCCGTTGCCTTGATGCTGGCATTGGGATAATTAAATTAGCGGATAAAAAATATTTTGATAAAGAGTTGAACATTTTTAAGGCAATGACCTTAACCTGAGTGAAGTCTGAACGATATTTTAATTGGAATAATGCCTCACCAACTTCAGGCCGAATGGTATCAAACTGCATATGGCCCCATGGGTTAGGACCTATTGGCGTACTGCTAATTGTATGTTTATCTAAAGAATAACCTAAATCCCATCCACCATGTATCTGCTTGACGTTTACTTCCATTGGGTTTCCTTTTTTTCAAAATTTATCAATCGACAATTCATTGGCCAGCGGCCAAATCAGCGGCCCGTCTTTTGGGCCCGCTTGATTTGTTTGTTGTGCAATCTATTTATATTTTGTCACCGGCAAGTCCGCACAGCTCTATACATCTATTCAACCAAGTTTCGTACCAATACCAACAACCCGCAATTTCAACGCCATAGCCTTTGCCCGGCTTCTTGGCATCCTCAGATTTCCACATTTCCACATGTTCTGGATTAATTTTGAAATTTGGAAAGCCTACAGCCTGCACCGCTGCAACTATGCCGCTTGGGCGATATTTTTTCTTTTCGACTTCCTTTTTAACCCAATACTCTTTATCAATTACTTTTGCCAATTCAGACTTAGGATCAATGAACTCTACAACTTTATCTGCTTGGCCAGGTCGGTTTACAAGTTTCTTTTTAAAGAGGAGACGATAGGAATAATTTGGACTATTGTACTCATCATGTTCTAAAGCCCCATCAAATTCCATTATATAGGCTTTGAGCCGACTTGGGACTTCTGTTTTTACTTTTACCCCTTTGAATTGTTTTTCTGATAATTCAACAAATTGCAGGGAATAACTTAGGTGTTCATCCAAAGAATGTCTATCCCCAAAAAGATCTTTGGTATACTGGTTGTAATTTAAAATGCATGCTTGATACCGACCACTTAAAAAATCATCGAGTGATAAAGTCATCTGATGCTCGATTTCATGGCGGAGACCAATTAGGAACCTTAGATTGTTAGCTGAATTTTTATCAATTGGTGAACTCTCGTCATTTAGGCAACGTTCGAGTTCCCAGTATTTATATGCCCCCTTTTTGGTTCGGTCAAAAAAACGTCTTTTCCCATGTTGTTGGAAATATCTGTATTCTATCCTCTTAGACCGAAAATAAGCATGCAATAGATAGGTCCATGATATTATCATTAATACAATAAATGTTTCGGATTTAAATTTTATCAGAGGATCGTTAAATATCTTCACTGCTGATAGCGCCGCTTCCTTTGATTTCAAAAGGAGTTCATCTTTGATAGAACCGATTCTGCGTTTTGCCATCTCTGTTCCTCATTCAGAAGCACAATGTTGCTAATCAGCCGCGCGGTTTTTTGCGACGTCTGAATTAGCCTATTGTTTATTAATACCGACCTGCGCTATCTTCTTTAATCTTCCAACGGAAAGGTGTCAGATCTTGAATTGTGAATTACTTCAACCATCTCTCAATTCCTTAATTCACAATTCAAGACCCGACACCCAATACCTATTAACAGTTTGTTACAAGCGGTTGCTTGGTTTGACCCCATTTTTTAATGAACCGCAATAACAATTTCAAGGGTCGTCTCTTTGTATTGTGTTTTATAAAACGAAATATAAATGATATTTTTATATAAAATTATCTGATGTTTAACATTATTTTGATTTTAGAACAACTATGAAAAAAAAGAAAAAGCATTCCCTCATTATTTTTGACAAACTCGTAAAAAGTCGATTTCCGATGGCAAAGAAAAAAACTCCACCAATCTTAAAATAGGCAAGGCACGCAAATCCTGAGTGATGATTTGTACTTAGCGTACCATGAAGAAGCGAAGGATGCAGCGCAACAAAGAATTTGGACTTTTTACGAAGCCATTAATAGTTATCAATCAATTCTCTAAGCTTCCTGATATACTCCGGCCCTGTTCCGCAACATCCGCCAACAATTGATGCACCGGCTTTTATCCAAATGCGATACATGGTCGGCATAGCCTGATGGATCAAGGTCTGAAATGTATTGGCATACCCGCCTATCCGTTGACCCGTCATTTTTGCTAATTGAGGGATGGCTGCGGTGATACTTTCCGGGGCTCAACAGTTCATAAGAAAGCCTGTTATCGGCAGGTCCGCCAACGCGGAAAAGGCTTCAGCGGCTGATTCACCGCTTCTGAGCCTGCCCGAATGGTCCTCGTGGAGTGTCCAGGAAACCCACACCGGTTTTCCTGTCCTGATCAAGTAAAACAGGTCTGTCAGGCAGACAAACATTTGCGATTTATTCCATTTGTAATATCCTTATTCAGTTATATTGATTGAATACAGGGAGTGTGATATTCACCAAAAAATCATGACAAATTCCCGGGAACTTGAAATATTATACCAGGACGACCACTTTGTCGCAATCAACAAACCATCCGGTTTACTGGTGCATCGCAGTCCTGTTGCCTCCCGGGAAAAAATATTTGCCCTTCAAATGGTCCGCGACCAGATCGGCCAGCGCGTATTCCCGGTGCATCGGCTGGACCGGCCCACGTCCGGGGTTTTATTATTTGCTTTGAGTCCGGAAACAGCCAATTTGACAGCTCAATTGTTTCAAGCCGGTCAGATCCAAAAAAAATACATTGCCGTGGTCCGGGGATATATCCCGGAGCGCGGAACCGTGGACCACCCGCTAAAAGAAATAAAAGACCGGTACATCAAACGCCGGGCAAGGCAAAAAGATAAACCATATATAAAACCGGAAATAAAAACATACCCGGCAGTCACCGACTTTAAACAGCTGGCAAAAATTGAACTTCCCTTTGCTGTGGACAAATATCCCACCAGCCGGTATTCTCTGGTAGAACTCATTCCCAAAACCGGTCGGCGTCATCAGTTGCGGCGGCACATGAAACATTTATCCCACCCCATCATCGGCGATACGCGTTATGGAAAGGATATTCACAATAAATTTTTTTTAAATCAATTCCATTGCAAACGATTATTACTGGCGGCAGTTGAAATGAAATTTATTCATCCAATGACCGGCGCGGATGTTGTTATCACAGCTGCCCCAGACGGAAAATTTGACGGGGAATTTTCCCTGATTTTACAACAATTTAATTGGAACCGAATTAGGTAAAATAAAATATGACTTCTGATGATCAATTTTCAGATATAAAGCCTTCCGGACTACAAATGCCGGATCCGGGATATCTATTAAAACTGGCACATGCGATAATGCCATATGGAAAATATGCCGGTGTTCGTCTGGTGGATCTGCCGGAACCTTATGTAGTCTGGTTTTCTCAAAAGGGATTTCCGGAAGGGGATTTGGGAGAAATGCTTAAAAATATTTATGAAATAAAGGTCAACGGCCTGGAATATCTTTTTAAGCCGTTAATTAAGTAATAATCCGGTTTTATTGATATATATCTTTACATATTTTTAAAATAGTATATACTATTTAATATAGTTCAAAATTACCCGAAAGGAGACCATTATGGATACTGCCAAAATTTTTATTAACGGACGCAGTCAAGCGATACGTTTACCAAAGGCTTATCGATTTGAGGGGAAAGAAGTGTATATCAAAAAAACCGAAGCAGGTGTACTTTTGATACCTAAAGACAATTCTACCTGGAATGTTTGGGAAAAAAATCTAAATAAATATGATAAACCTTTCATGACTGATAGAAATCAACCTGAAATCCAACAGGAAAGAGTGGATTTAGATGAACTTTTTGATTGATACAAACATTTGCATTTACATAATGAATAAACGACCATCAGATGTTATTAACAGATTTAAAAAGACTGATGTGGGAATGATCGGAATATCATCGATTACTGTTTCTGAACTCCAATATGGCGTTGTCAAAAGCAAATATCAAAATCAAAAATTAAAACGTTTGGAAGAATTCTTAATGCCTTTTGAAATCCTTGCATATGATCAAATGGCTGCAAATTGTTATGGAGAAATTCGGTCAAAACTTGAAAAACAAGGTCATATTATTGGCCCTCTTGATTTGTTAATAGCTGCTCATGCACTTAGCAAAGGATTAATTTTGGTTACAAACAATGAAAAAAAATTTAAGCGAATAAAATCATTAAAAGTAGAAAATTGGGTAAAATAATGCCGGGTTTATCGGTTTTTATCCCCTATTCTTCAGATATTTTGCCTTCTTTGGTTTTATTATGTATCAGTCGGTGTACCCCATACATCCGATATAAAAAACCAGCCATCAAAACCACACTGATTAAAATAATCAAATTCGATGCAAAAAATATCATCATAAAATAAAAAGGATTGTTTAACTGGTAGGATTTAATTAAAATCTGGATTCCTAACACTAAAAAAAATCCGCAAAAAAGCACAAGAATACTTTGCCAAATCCACCATAAATAATTAAAATAAATTTCTTTTAAAATTGTTTTCATTTCATTAAACGCAGAGGTATTTACAACCCTTTTTTATCTAAAATGAATTAGGTATTATAAACAAATTGTATTGATATTTTGTTGATAACCGAATACTTTTAGACAATTTGAAAAGACACCGTTCATAAGTCAACAGTTTTAGATTAACAATGCAATACATTTTCACCACATTTTTAACTTAAAAGTATTTTAATAATTAATCAGTTAAAAAGTTATTAGAGTTATGAACATTCCTTAATATTAATATATTCTCTTTAAATAAAGTATTAAAGGAATCTAAATGAAGTTTACAATTCAGAAAAATGAGATCTCAGATGTTTTATCCCGAATTCAGGGAATTGTTGGTCGGAAAACCAGTCTGGCAATTACTGAAAATGTTTTAATCAAAGCGGTTGGTGATGAAATTATTTTATCAGCCACAGACCTTGAAACCGGATTTGAAGGCAGTTATCCGGCAATCATCGATGCCCCGGGCGTTGTTGCTGTTAATGCCAGAAAGTTTCACGATATTGTTAAAATGTTTCCAACCGACTATATCAATATAGAGGAACTGGACAACCGGTGGATAGAAATATCTTCAGAAAATGTGGAATACCATCTGGTGGGTATGGACCCTGAAGATTTTCCGGATATCCCGAAAGTTGAAGACATTGATTTTTTTAAAATGAAATCAGAATCATTTAAAAGAATGATTGAAAAATCAATTGTTATCAGCGTGGCCGGTGATGAAAAACGGGAACACATGATCGGCGTTAATTTAGAAAGACTATCAGAAGATAAAGATCAGGTCATTCGTATGGTTTCCACGGATATTAAAAGATTATCCATGGTGGATTATTTATGTGATGATCAGTCAAATTTTAAAAAAGGCGATAATATTATTGTTCCCAAAAAAGGATTGTCTGAAGTTAATAAATTTTTGGAAACAGAAGGTGATGTTGATTTAGGGGTTAAAGCCAATCATTTTATTGTTAAAAAAGACAATGAAACCATTATCATCAACTTATTGGAAGGCGATTTTCCCCAATATCAGGATCTGTTGAATATTGATGATAGTTTTGACGTGGAATTTGACCGGAACCTGCTTTTAATGATGCTCAAACGGATGTCGATTATAACGTCTGATGAATATCGCGGGGTGATTTTTCAACTGGAAAATAATGAGTTAATGATCCGGGCAACCAATCCCAACGTTGGTGAATCAAAAGAAAAAATATCTGTTTCTTTTGACAGAGAAAAGGTGGAAGCTGCGTTTAATCCGAGATATTATATTGAAGCCTTAAATTATATTGAAAGTGAAAAAGTATTATTAAACATTAAAGATGGCGAAAGTCCCTGTATTGTCCGCAGTGGAGATGATGCGGGATACTTAAATATAATTATGCCAATGAAAATATAGTGTAACCTCCGTGATTTCCAATTTCACCGCATCTACAGCGTCAAATACGATTCCGCATAGCTTGCTATAGCGAAACAGTATTTTCCTTGTATATGCAGCAAACTTGAAAACCACTTAAACAAAATAAAAATAGAAACTTTTCTAAAAAATTTAAGAGAAAAAATAAAAAAATGACTGAAAACACACAAACATATGATGAGAATAATATTAATGTATTAAAGGGTTTAGAAGCTGTCCGTAAAAGACCTTCCATGTACATCGGAAACGTGGATGTGGCCGGACTGCATCACCTGGTATACGAAATCGTGGACAACAGCATTGATGAAGCAATGGCCGGACAATGTGATACCATTAATGTGGTAATTCATACGGATAAAAGTGTCAGTGTGGTTGATAATGGCCGGGGAATTCCCATTGGGATGCATAAAACGGAAAATATGCCGGCACTGGAAGTGGTTTTGACCAAGCTCCATGCGGGCGGTAAATTTGATCATGATTCCTACAAAGTATCCGGCGGTCTTCACGGGGTGGGTGTTTCTGTTGTAAATGCATTGTCTATATTATTTGAAGTTGAAGTTCATTTAAATGGCAGTATTTATTATCAGTCCTATTCAAAGGGAGTCAAAACCTGCGAGTTAAAAGTTATCGGTGAAACCGAAAAAAAGGGAACCAAAATCCGGTTTGTTCCTGACACGGGGATAATGACGAGTGATGAGTTCTCATTTGACGTATTGTCCAATCGGCTCCGGGAACTGGCATTTTTAAATAAAGGCCTGACAATCACTGTTGAAGACGAACGGTCTGATCAGAAAGAAAATTTTTGTTATGAAGGCGGATTATCCTCTTTTGTTGAATATCTGAACCGTCGGCGAACCCCCATGCATCCTCCGATTATCGTTGAAGGCGAAAAAAACGATATTCAGGTGGAAATCGCGATTCAATATAATGACTCATATAATGAAAAATTGTTTTCATTTGCCAATAATATCAACACGGTTGAAGGTGGATTTCATTTGAGCGGTTTTAAAGCCGGTCTGACCCGGTGTTTAAACGCCTATGCAACCAATGCTGAATTGTTAAAAAATGTAAAAACGAAAATCAGCGGGGATGATGTCAGAGAAGGCCTGACGGCAATCATCAGCGTCCGGATAAAATCACCGCAATTTGAAGGCCAGACCAAAACAAAACTGGGAAACAGTGAAGTAAAGGGGATTGTTGAATCTTTATTAAATGAAAAACTGGCGATCTTTTTAGAAGAAAATCCGGGAGTTGGTAAAAGAATAATTGCAAAATCCGTGGATGCCGCAAGGGCCAGGGATGCGGCTAAGCGAGCGCGGGATCTGGCGAGAAACAAAGGGTCTTTAATGGATTCCTCTCTGCCCGGAAAACTGGCTGATTGCCAGGTTTCTGATCCGGCGGAAAGAGAATTATTTCTGGTGGAGGGCGATTCTGCAGGCGGCTCCGCAAAATCAGGAAGGGACCGCCGGACCCAGGCTATTTTACCCTTAAAAGGGAAAATATTAAACGTTGAAAAAGCCCGGTTTGATAAACTTCTTCAAAGTGAAGAAATAAAGAATATGATTACTGTTTTGGGGACAGGTATCGGCAGAGAAGAATATGATATTGAAAAAATTAAATATCATAAAGTCATTATCATGACAGATGCGGACGTGGACGGATCACATATCCGGACACTGCTGTTGACATTTTTTTACCGGCAGCTTCCTGAAATTATTGAAAGAGGATATCTTTATATTGCTCAGCCGCCGCTGTTTAAGGTGGGTAAAGGAAAAAATCAAAAATACTTAAAAGATGAAAAAGAATATTCAGACTATATTTTAACAAGAACCTGCGACTTAAAATTTGTAAAAACTGATTTTGATGAAGAAGAATTGTCCGGACAGGATTTGTATTTATTTATAACCAACCTGGCGGATTATTATTCAACATTGAACCAGCTGAATAAACAGGGAATATATCCTGATCTGGTGGAATTATTGATTAATAACGGGGTGACCAGTAAAACATTTCTCCAGGATGAAGAAAAAGTAAAGACCCTTCAGGTCCTCTTAGCGGAAAAAGGCTATAACGCTGAGTCTGTTGACTGGAATGAAGATAGAAATGTTTTTGAAATGATGGTGGTATCCACGGAAGTGGATATTTTAAATGATATTTTTCAGGGATCATCCGGAAAAAATAAAATACCCATCAAAATCGGCCGGGGCCTGATTCATTCACCAAATTTCCAAAAAATACTGGTTTTAAATGATAAAATAGTCAAATATGATCATCCGCCGTTTTATATATTTAATAAAACAAAAGATGCAGAACCGGTTATTATAGATAATAAAGAAGAGCTGATTCATTATCTGATTGAAGAAGGTAAAAAAGGCATTGCTATTCAGCGGTATAAAGGTCTTGGAGAGATGAATCCCAATCAGTTGTGGGAAACCACTATGGATCCGGTAAGCCGCACCCTGCTCCAGGTTAAAGTGGAAAATGTGGTGGATACGGATGATATTTTTACGGTTTTAATGGGTGATGAAGTAGAGCCCAGAAGAAACTTTATTCAGACCAATGCACTCGAAGTTTCCGCACTCGACATATAATAGCTTCGCAAAAAGCCCAATGTCTATTTTAGGTTTGGTTTAGCTTTGGGTTGCACTGCATTCTTCGTCTCCAGTCTTACGCTGGGGGAGTAGCAAGCTACGCCTCATTCCTCAGAATTTGTGCGCCTTGCCAAATATATAAGATTGGTGAACTTTTTTCTTTGCTATCTAAATAGTGCCTGAACGGAAATCTCTATTTTCTGGGTGTCATTACGCGGAGTGAGGAACGAACGACAAAGTAATCCCCCTGTCGATAATGAGATTGTTTCGGTCGTACCTCCCTCGCAATGACAGGAAAAGTGAAATTTTAAGACTTTTCGTTCAATCACTAAATATGAATAGTAAAAAATCAAAATCCCGCCGCTGGCGGGATTTTTTGTTGCTGATTTAATTTAAAATTTTTAAATTGAAGGAATCATTTATAAATTTTCAGGTGTAAAAAGGAAACAATGAACGACTCAGAAGCCAGCAGCGCCTTTAAAATATGCACAATGTGTAAAAAAAAATGGATTGACAGGGAATCATTTTTAAGTGATCCCTTATTGGAAATGATGGGATATCAAGCAGATATTGATGATCTGGAATATGGCTTGTTTTTGTTTACTCATAATGAAAAAAATTGCGGGTCCACCATTGCCATCAGAGTCCATGCGTTTAAAGATCTATACAAAGGACCTGTTTATTCAGAATGCTTATTTGGCACTGAAGATTGTCATGAACTATGTCTTCATAAAGACAACTTAGAACCCTGCCCGGCGAAATGTGAATGCAGTTATGTAAGAGAACTTTCTTTTTTTAATACCCTGATGATAATGAATTTTCTGATATATAAAAAAGCAATTAATCAGGCAAGTTACCACACAGCATTTGATGAGCTTCAGAAAGAAGCCTATTATGATAAACGTATTTTTGAATACGGAAAGTCCGTTTTTGAAAAAATAATTAAACTTAATTTGATGTAAACACCTTAATATAAAGACGAATTTGTCTTATAAGTGATTAAAAATGCCAGAAATTGGAAAAATAAATAAACTCAAAGCAATGAGATCTGTTGAACCCGGCGTATATCTGGACGGCTTGGAGTTGGGAGATATATTACTTCCGACTCGGTATGTTCCAAATAACTATCATGACGGTGATATGATCGACGTATTTCTTTACTTTGATTCGGAAGATCGTCTGATTGCCACCACCCTGCGTCCATATGCCATGGTGGGAGAAGCCGGATGGCTTGAAGTGGTTGATGTGAATAATTTTGGCGCGTTTCTTGATTGGGGCCTTGCCAAGGATTTGCTCGTTCCTTTTCGGGAACAGCAGCATCGCATGGAAAAGGGAAAATCATATATGGTGTTTGTTTATATTGATGAAAAAACACACCGGATTACAGCCTCATCCAATCTTAATAAATTTCTGACTTCACCGCCGGATGCTTTTGCAGAAGGACAATCCGTTGATTTGATATTAGGAGAATCCACCGAACTGGGCTATAAAACAGTTATTGATAACCGTGCCCAGGGAATTATTTATCATACGGAAATTTTTCAGGAATTAAGTAACGGGCAGAGGGTAAAAGGGTTTATAAAAAAAATAAGAGATGACGGAAAAATAGATCTTAGCCTGCAAGAAACCGGTTATGGGAAGGTGGCGGATATTTCAGAACAAATTATCCAAAAAATTGCAGCCCATGGCGGGTATATCGAAATAACGGATAAAAGCTCTGCTGAACTGATTTATAAAATGTTTGGGATTAGTAAGAAAAACTTTAAAAAAGCCATTGGCGCATTATACAAAGCCCACCGGATTGTTCTTGAAAAAGAGGGTATTGCATTATCTTAAATAGTTAGGAATCTCAGGGTCATAAAAAAAGCGGGCTCAAGAATTGAGCGGAGTTCATTTTTTTTAGTAACGTTCATTCTGTAGAATATTGTTTATTTCTAATAAGTTATCATTAAATTGGTCGTCTATACTTAACGGAAAGGTAAAGATGCTCTTGACAAAGGATGCTTTTGAAATACAAAATAATTCTTTAATTTTGAAATTGAGAAGTTCCGGAAGATGGATTTGATTGTTTTATAACTATCTGATTGTGAATATGATTTTGATATAATTAGTTACGCTAAAAATTAAAAGATGAAAGGAATGCACCATGGCACAGCAAATTGCAGATCGAAGGGCTGTTGATTTTGTAATGTCTGAACAGCTTGGGCTGGAAGAGATAACCAAGCATGAGCGTTACAAGGATATGAATCGTAAAATGTTCGACATGATCATTACTGAAGCGCGTAACTTTGCCATTAAGGAAATCCTTCCGGTTAACGAGGAAGGCGACAAGGTTGGCTTAAAGTTTGAAAATAACCAGGTGACCATACCGGAATGTTTTCGTCGTCCCTACAAACTGCTTTGCGAAGGTGAATGGATTGCCATGACCGAAGATCCGGAAATCGGCGGGCAGGGTCTGCCGCACCTGATCGCCCAGGCATCGGCGGAATATATTGTGGGCGCTGATTTTTCTTTTGGCGCTTTCGGTTTTGCCACCCATGGTGCTGCCAAAATGATTGAGGTTTTTGGAACGGATAAACAAAAAGAACTGTATCTGGGCAAAATGTATTCCGGTGAATGGGGCGGAACCATGGTGCTTACCGAACCGGAAGCCGGTTCTGATGTCGGCGCACTGACCACTACGGCAGTAAAAAATGACGACGGCACGTATACGATTTCAGGTAACAAAATTTTTATTACCTGTGGCGAACATGATCTGACAGACAATATCATCCATCCGGTTCTTGCCCGCATTGAAGGCGCGCCCTCCGGCACTAAAGGCATTTCATTGTTTATCGTCCCCAAGGTATGGGTCAACGATGACGGGTCTTTTGGTGAACTCAACGATGTCGTCTGCACCGGTATTGAGGAAAAACTGGGGCTGCACGCAAGTCCTACCTGTCAGCTGGCGTTCGGCGGGAAAGGTGGCTGCCGCGGCGTATTGCTGGGAGAAGAAAATAAAGGCATGCGGGTTATGTTCCACATGATGAACGAAGCCCGTCTTGGCGTTGGCGCGATCGGCCTTTTTAATGCTTCCTGTGCGTATCTGTATGCGGTGAATTATGCCAAAGATAGAATTCAGGGACGGGATCTTGCCGATATGATGGATAAAGACGCCCAACCCGTTAGTATCATGCGGCATCCGGATGTCCGCAGGATGCTGATGTGGATGAAGTCCCATACCGAGGGAATGCGCAGTTTTGTTTATTATGTGGCATCCCTGTTTGATAAAATGGATTTAGCGGAAACAGAAGAAGAGAAAACCGCTATTGATGATTTTATCGGACTCCTGACCCCGATTATTAAATCCTACTGCACGGACAGAGGGTTTGAAGCCACGGTTCAGGCTATGCAGGTTTACGGCGGCTATGGATATACCGCAGATTACCCGGTGGAACGGCTGATGCGGGATTCAAAAATCAATTCCATCTATGAAGGCACTAACGGGATTCAGGCCATGGATCTGCTGGGAAGAAAAATGGGTATGAAAAAAGGTGCTGTTTTCATGGAATTTTTGGGTGAAATTCAGAAGGTGACTGCCCAGGCCAAGGAAATAAAGGGTCTTGAAGGGCTTGCTGAACTGCTGGATGCAGCCGTCAACCGATTGGGCGGGGTTGCCATGCATTTGGGAAAAACCGCCATGTCTCTTGATTTCAAGGTTGCCTTTTCACATGCATTACCTTTTCTTGATGTCATGGGCGATGTGATTATGGGTTGGATGCTGCTGTGGAGAGCCAATGTTGCCGCTCCCAAGCTTGCTGAACTGCTTGGTGATCTTGAAGGAGAGGCCCGTCTTGAAAAAATCAACAAAAACAAAAATGCCGCTTTTTATGAAGGTCAGGTAAAATCTGCCGAATATTTTATTCAGGCAATCTTACCGGTCACTCTGGGTAAAATGGCTTCCATTGAAGCCGGCAGCAAGGCAATTGCCGAAATCCCGGAAGTCTCTTTCGGCGGGTAATGCTTTTTTTGTCATAAAATAAAAAGGGTCTGGCAAAATTAATTGCCAGACCCTTTTTTCATTTTTATGCTTTTACGTATACCGTTTTAAATTTACATGTCACTGATTTACCGATAATCTCTTACCTTTACCTTTCAAATGCTAAAAAATTATGTTAATTATAGCAAATTCAGTGTGAGCGTTTTGTTTTTAATTAGGTTTGCATATATATAAAACTGGGAGGGATGTATTGAATAATAAGAGCCTCAGTTTAGCGGTGGTGCTTTTGACGATGTTGGCTGTTTGTGTCGGGGGGGTTTTGCCCATCTGCGGTAATACAGCCACCTCGTCTATTTCTGAAGGGTCATTGTTGCCCCGATTTACCATGGAGAGTAAATTAAGCCCGGATATGTTACAATATCTCGGCCTGGAAGCCGGTCCGGATTTTACCTTAAGCCAGATTCGTTCAAAACTCGTAGTCATTGAAGTGCTCAGCGTACTTTGCCAGGAATGCCACAAAAATGCTCCCCGGGTGAACAAGCTGTTTAATATCATTTCAAATGATTCGGATTTAAATAGCCATTTGAAAATGTTAGGAATTGCCGTTGGTAATGACACCAAAATGGTGGATGTGTACAAAAAAACATTCAAGGTGAAGTTTCCGATTGTTGCGGATCCGAAAGAAGATATCAGCAAGCAGCTTGGCAATGTGGCGACCCCGAGCATCATTATCGCGGACAGCAAGGGAATGGTTCTGTTCATTCATGAAGGTGTAATTGATGATATGGATTTAATATTGGACGTTGTCCGGACTTTTGTTTCTCAATAATAATGATCCTATGAGAAAACAGGGAGATTTAAAGCCTGTTACAGGTGACTCCCCTCCTTTGACAGTGGGAACGAATGACATTGAACCACGCCAAAATTACAAAAAATATCGACCACCCAATCCTGAAAAAACTGCCGGAAGAGATCCGAGACGAAATCGTTAAAAGAGCGGAATCGCGGACGGTTTCTGCTGGCTGTATGATTTGCCGGCAGGGAGATCCGGGGGATAGTTTTTTTATGATAAAGTCCGGCGCTGTTCGAATTTACAGGGAAACAGAAGATAATATCGAGACGGAACTGGCGGTTCTGGGCCCAGGGGGCAGTTTCGGCGAAATGGCCCTGCTGACCTGCGCTCCCCGGGCGGCCAATGTGATGGTTGTTCAGGATGCTAAATTGACATCGCTTTCAAAAGAGCAATTTGACTGGATTCTGAAAAATTATCCGGTGGTTTCGCTGACCTTGATCAAGCAAATGGCGTCTTGGTTGATGGATAATGACCAGATGATAGAAAGAGAACACAGCAGACAATATAAACCCCCGAAATTATCGATTTTCGACTTTATTATCATTCTTATTTTAAGCGGTCTCTGTGCGCT
The DNA here is from genome assembly GCA_027858815.1 of Desulfobacteraceae bacterium. Taxonomy (GTDB): domain Bacteria; phylum Desulfobacterota; class Desulfobacteria; order Desulfobacterales; family Desulfosalsimonadaceae; genus SURF-3. Next base: position 1,379 of record JAQIBZ010000156.1, on the reverse strand, counting down.
GATTTTTAATCAGTCCAACCCGAATGGACTCCAGCTTTTTCCGAATACCAGTTTAAATCCCAATATCCGCATGGTACCGCCATCAGTCGCGGTAAGACAACTGAATAGAAAAACAGCACAATTTGTGGATGCCATGCCGAACAGCATTTATGAACAGAAGCATATTGCGGGCGCCGTTAACATTCCTTTGTCGATGTTTGATATCATGTATATGATGGGGCTTAGCGATGCGGATAAGTCTCAAAAAATAATTGTTTACGGCCGGACGATCAGCCGGCTTTATGATGTTCAGCTGGTTAACAAGCTGTTTCTGAGAGGCCATAAAAATATACAGGTTTTAGAAGGCGGATTGCCTTTGTGGAAAAAGAAAGGGTATCCAACAGCACCATGAATCAATTCTTGAATTTCTCAAAAACAATTCTGACCAGCGAATATCTGTCTCTTATTTTAAGGGTATACGTCGGAATTATATTTATTTATGCCAGCATGAGCAAAATTGCCTATCCCCCGCAGTTTGCCGAATCTGTTGCCGCATATCAGTTGATTCCATACTGGGGGGTGAACCTGGTGGCTGTACTGCTGCCGTGGATTGAGTTGTTTTGCGGTCTGTTTCTCATCATCGGTTTAAGAACCCGGGCAGCGGCGTTTATGGTCGGTTCTCTGCTGGTAATGTTTATTGTTTTTATCCTGATCACCATGTTCCGGAGCATCGAGATTGGTTGTGGATGTTTTGATACCACCGGTGAAGCCATCGGCTGGAAACGGGTGATAGAAGATTTTGTATGGCTGATAATGACCATACAGGTTTATTTTTACGACCGGATTTATCTGTTCAGCCGGAAATCCTTTAAGCCGGTCAAGATAGTCCCTCTATAATGCGTATATATTGGAGGTAATGCTTTGAAGCCCCAAAAAAAAGTCTTGTATGTATTTGCCGCATGTCTTTTGCTGTTTGTCGGTTTTGCGTGTAATTCAACTGACAGTTATATCGGTACCTACCAGGCAATCGACACGACCAGAGAAACGAACAAGGAAAATATTATCCAATTAATGGAAAACGGACAGGGAACCTGGGGATGCTGTGACGGTGAAGTTTTGTTTACATGGTATGTTAAAGATAATGAATTAAGAATAAATACCAAAGAAGGCGGCATCATGGTGGGACAACTGGGAAATGAATCATTTACGATTGCCCTGCCCGGAAAGAAAAGGCTCTTTTTTGTAAAAATTACTTCGGACGGATAAATTGCACCATTGCTTTTTTGTACCCGTTCACGGGGTCGTAATTATCAGTTTTTCGTAAATCACTGATCTGTAACCGTTTACAGGGTGCCGCAGATGCGAGGCGCCGGGCACGAAGACGTACTCGTCGTACTTCA
>JAQIBZ010000140.1 GCA_027858815.1 Desulfobacteraceae bacterium | reverse complement strand
TTTGTTTTAAAGGCACCTGCCAGCGCGTCTGTTTTTTCAGATTCTTCTTCAGCAGAAAACATTTCACCGATAAAGGCAAAGGCCGCTCCCATAAGTTGGCCTCCGGCTTTGGCAATCTTTTTCTTTCTGGCAATGACGGCTGCTTCATTTTCAACCTGCGCCTTCATGCTCTCATCTTCCGGCGCATCAGGTTTTTGTCCAAGCAAAATTTCAAGCCGTCGCTTAAGATCTTCCATGCCGGTATGAAGGTCGACCGTGTCAATTTCGGATTCCGAATCAAGCACGGCCAGAGACAGTTCATGTTTGGCGGAAAGCGTTGCAAGAAGACTCTCTTCAAGCGTGTCTTCCGTAACCAGCAGGAAAACATGCACCGGTCGTTTTTGACCCATGCGATGCGCTCGTCCGATTCGCTGCTCCAGAACAGCGGGATTCCATGGCAGATCGATATTGATCACCGTGTTTGCCGCCTGGAGGTTTAAACCGGTAGCACCGGCATTGGTCGCAATAAACAGCGTACAATCCGGATCATTTTGAAACTGGTTGATCAGGGCCTGACGTTTTTTCTGAGGCACCGAACCATCCATTCGTACATAATTAAGCCCGTGGCTTTCGATAATGGGTTCAATCAGATTCAGCATGGTGGTCCATTCGGAAAAAAGAACGATTTTCCGATCTTCTTCCGCCTTGAGTTGATTGATCAGCGCATCCACTTCTTCAAGTTTGCTTGAGTAGCCGGGTGCCTGTTTATCAACGAGAAATGTGCTGTTCGCGGCCATCCGGCACATAAGAAGCGCCTTTTGAAGCCTGATAAGATCCATTTCAGTCAAATATTTCTTTTGCAAAATGGTCTGGATAATCTGCCGAAACCCTTTTTGCAATTCCAGCTGTTCTTCCGTGGGCGTTATGCGTATAACTGTTGTTGTCCTCGGAGGAAGCTCTTTGATCACCTGGCTGCGGGTCCGACGGAGCAGAAGCGGTTTCAGTTGTTTTCGAAGCGCATCGATATTTTTGTATCCAAGAATTTTACCCTTATCATCCACCATTTTGTGCTGATTGAAGAACCTGAACGCCGGGCCCAGCCGCCGGTCATCAATAAACTCCACGACCGAAAAAAGTTCATCGATTTTATTTTCCAGCGGGGTTCCTGAAAGAACAAGGGCAAAAGGTGATTTGAGCGCCTTCACAATCCGGCTGGTCTTTGCTTCCCAGTTTTTGATCCGCTGGCCCTCATCAAGAATAATCAGATCCCACTGGACCTTTTCAATTGAGAGCATGTCTCTTAACACCTGTTCATAATTACAGATCGTGAAAAACCGGCCGCTGTCATACTGGGCCGGCCGCTCTTTGGCGCTTCCCAAAACAATCTGGCAGGATCTTTTGGAAAACCGCTTGATTTCCAAACGCCATTGGGACTTAAGGGATGCCGGACAAATCACCAGGACTTTCGAAATCCCGGAATGTAGTGCAAGAAGCTCCGCCACCCCGATTCCCTGAATGGTTTTGCCCAACCCCATGTCATCGGCAAGAACGGCACGTCCCCTGCCTGCGGCAAAGGCAATACCGTCCAACTGGTAAGGCAGAAGTTCTGTGTTTAGAAGTTGTTTTCGTAACGGATGTTGCTTGGGGTTCTTCCGGATCTCTGCAACCAGTGCTTCCATCTTCTCTTTAAAGCGTTTTCGGTTGATAAATTCTTCGGCATCCGGATAAATTGTCACATCAAAACCCAGATTATCCACCGTTCGAATTGCCTGGAGCAGTCCTTTAATGTCAATGATGGACTTATTTTTAAAAGGATTAAACGCTTTTTTGATTTCAGGATCAACATCATCGGGAAGCAGGAGTCGCAGTTCAAGGGTTTTTCCATAATGAATATAGATACATATTTCAGTCGGTGTAAACGGTACTTCTTTTATTTTTTTATTAAATTTCCGGGTAACTTTATTAAGGGCATAAATAATATGCTTGCAGGTTCCCAGGGTATTTTTTTTAAAATCAGGACACGAACAATAAGACGCCCCACGCTCCCATCCACGTAAGGCGATTCGATAACTTTTTCCCGACTCCTGACTGGTAATGATATAGTCCGTCCATAATTTGTCCGGGTCCATGGATTTTAACTGCATTTTTTCTTTTTTAGCCCTGTCGGTTCTGTCTTCAATAGCCTGTTGAACCAACGCTTCTTCACTTAAACTTTCCATGGGAATTCGTTCCGGCGGCGGTGCGGAAAGTCCGAGTGCCATTTTTTCTTCCAGGATCAGGGAAATGGCAGCACCCTTGTGCTCACAAAATCCGTGGCACACTGAACAGCTGATATCCAGTTTCTGATGCTTTTCCGGGTTCATGGAAATGGCAACAACGGCATCGCCTAAGTTGACTTCAAAATATTTTTCATTGATGGTGACCTGGTCGTCAATATCCACATCATATTTTCCGCCAGCAATGATCAGGTGTTTGCCTTTTGCGCCCAGCAGTTTACAGGCTTCAGGATACGATAAATGAGAAAGCTTGTCTTTGAGTGTTATCATTTAAATCATCACCTTTAATTCGTTGATTATTTTTTGCCAGAACAGAACCGTTATTTTGTCAAAACAATTTTTTAAGAAAAAATCAAAGGTTAATTTATTGGCCGTTTAAATTTTAACCGGGTTTAAAAATAAAAATGGAGGCAGAGCCTCCAGGCTGGTATTACAAAACAAAACCCCTGAATGGGAGAAACATTCTTACTAAAAACTGCAATCCCTCAAATCTATCCAGAGATGAATAAGTTCAAATTGAACTGGGGCAACATTTTTTCTATTAATATTTTGACAGGTTTTAAAGAGTGATGAATTATTGAATTCAAATTTAATGTTTGAATTATCAGGTAAATGCTTCTTTTGGTAACTATTCACTTTGGCTTCAATCGTTTTTGGGGTCATGCTGATGATATATCCTATCATTATTCCTGAACACGCTCGATTGCCATACTTATGGACTTTGCTATCAAATCTTTTTACCCCGTTTTTTACATAATTTTCATTAAGAATCCACGTAGGACTTGTTCGTTCGCCCAATCTCTTACATTCCACATGATACGATATCACATGATTTTCCGGTGAATCCGCCCATGGGTTTACGCACTTACAGGTAAAATCGGGGCGCTTGCTGCTTTTGCCGCCTTTTAATTCATTTATGGCAACCGGCGGAATAGGTTTTTCCCAGTCTGGCGTTCTCACCTCCTGATTTCTTTTTTTTCCCATCATATGACAGACTTTGCTCAGGAATATACAAAGCTTCTCGGAGATTGCATCTTCATTCCCGGAAATTAAATCCAGTTCCGATAGTTCCAAAAGAGCCATAGAAAAGACTTCGGAATAAAGCCGTTTATGTCTGTCCCAAAGAGGAGTGAAAGATGAGAGTCTGCGACGTGCCATTAATCAGTCATTATCCTTTATTCCATTCCGGCCTGGTTTCTACCATCCGTTTGCATAATGTGGCATCTGCATCTTCCCGTGCCAGACTGCGTGTCCAGAAGCGCTTCTCATTTCTTTTAATAATGATGATTCCGGAATCAGATACAATATGGACTAAGCCATCCAGAACAATCTGCGAAGTACCCATGGGCTGAGGCAATGCTTCTCCGATCTGTTCGAGGATATATTCCCAACTATTATCTTTAATTTTAAATTCACGGGGATCATCGGAATCTGCCGGATAAAATTCGAGGGCCACCATAGTACCATGTGCGCCGACATGGACCTCTGCCCGCATCCCCTCATCTTCTCCCAAATATGCATTCCATCTCCTACAGAAAATATCTGAATATTTCTTAAGCCAAGATAAATCTCCGTTTTCAATAGCCGGCATTGCACCAATGCTGTCAAACGGTTTATAGAAAAACGGAATTGTTACTTCACAGCAATCGCGGATAAGATCTTTTTCTTTTTCATCAAAGTTATAAAGCTCAAAGACTGCTTCATCCAGCTTATCTTCCAAAATCCTGCGTTTTTCTTCTATCTCTTCTTCTGGCACACCAGCAGGATTTATAATATCTCGTTTAGATGGATGATAGTTGCGCAGTTCATCAACTATTGAAATTACGATAGTCGCTGCGAGATTGTTTTTATCGCTAACGATGGGGAAATGTGTCAATTCATCAAATAATATTTTATGATGCCAAAGGCCCCAGTTCGCTGAAGTTGTAAAAAAATAATACCGAGATAATGAACTCCATAAGATACCGAGTAATAATTTATAAGTATGTTCGGCTTTAGAAATTAGCTTTATGCCATATATAGATCGAAAAAAGCTGAATGGCTCATTCTCAAAACGTGCAATTATAGTTCCCTGAGTTTCTCCTTTTTCAGTGATTCCTTCGTTTATTAACAGCCTCTCTCCTTTGTATGAATCAGTAGGGCCTAAATTATAAACTTTATGCGGTGGGGGCAATAGTTCAATTAAGTCATATCTATTATCAATTTTTTTTACAGTTTTCTTGACTCCAAGCTTGTCACCATCATGCTTATCTGTATATGTCTGATAACCTCTTCCTGATTTATTATAATCAACAATTGCTGATATAGGTGTGAATTGATATAGTTTTTTAATAAATGTATAGTCTGAAGATTGTCCAAACCATAAACTTTTCCATAATTTGCTGCGTGTCAAATTCTGCTCTCGTAATACATGAATATCATATTTAGAAAAAAGTATGGCTTGGTTTTTTTTAAAAAATGATATTTGTTTTGCGGACCAATAAGTTACCGGATAATCTTTCTGCAACCCTTTAACAACGCATATAGCGATAAACGGCGATATACCTTTGAAGAAAAATTTTCTTACGTGTGCAAAATTAAAAACTTCTTCTATGCACACACTCTTCATCCAGTGCTCTCGAAAATTCTGAGCATTAGAGCTATTTTTAAACAAGACGCCCGCCGATACAAGCATACCTGCTTTTCCGCCATCTCTAAGAAAATCCATTGCACGCCAAAGAAATGCCTGGGAAGCCTCTTTATTGCTTATTGATTTGTTGTTTGAATTACACCAACCCAGCAATATTTTATGCCTGTCTTTTGCCTCTTTGTCGGCCTCTTTTACGGGGGCACCCCAAGGTGGATTCCCGACAATTACATCAGCACTTGCTTTGCCAAAACACTTTTCCCAAATAGCGTTTGACTCAATCCTCTCAATATCAAAAGCATTAGCTGGAAGAATACAGTGGAAATGATTTGGCGAGTTACTGATTGATGCCACCAGATTGGGGAGCCTGTTCCCCATTTTAATTTGACGGTCAATCGCGGGCGGATCAAGATAATGGAGCATTGAAAGATAAAGACTGAAAGCTGCAACTCTTGCAGCCTCAATGTTTACTTCAATTCCGGCAATCTGTTTCTTTAAAATTTCTTTTAATTCATCGAATGTAAGCGGCTTTTTATTCTTATGCCATCTATAACGAACAATACGGCGAAATGCTTCCACCAAGAAAATACCGGATCCACAAGCAGGGTCCATCACACGGGGATTTGTTGCGAGAACGTCCGGGGTCAAAGTCCGCGAAAGAACAAATTCCGCCAAAACGGAGGGCGTATAATATGCACCATCCATTCTCGCTTTCTTCTTTTTTTCCTCATCTTCGGTCGCTCTATGATAAAATTCTTCATAGATTGAACTGATTAAATCCAAAGGAACGATATCGAACCGGTATGAATGGAAAAAAAGTTTCTTCTGTATTCCCACATCACCATACAATAAACCTTGCATCAGGGTAAGATGCTTTTGGTCTATTGTCTTTTCTTCCCCATCCACATCCGGGAACATATCGCCATTGAAGTCTCGGGCTAATTTTTTGAATAATGCATATGTAAAATCTTTGTTTACAAGAATACGTGGGTAGAAAGTTTTATGGCCGGAAAAATCAATACCGGACCGATTAACAGGACTGCGCAAAAGATCTGTCCATCCTGCTTTTTGCCTTGCAACATTTAGAAAATAATCTTCGGTTAATATTTCGCGATCTTCAAGATATCGAATAAATATTGACCTGCCAATAAGTGCATGGGCAAATTGAATATTCTCGCCAGAAAGACCCGCGTCACTCAATTCCCGTCGCACTGTCTTCAGATCACGAATAAGTGCTTGATCAGCGCGGTTTTTAAGATCACCAAATCTTCTGTCAGCAAATACTCGACCGGATTCTATATTATCCCGATGGAATGCTTGAAGTTTTTGGGCCACATTGGAAAGATCTTGAAGATTATTAAGGTTAACCAGTTTTGTAAGCTTATTCCGATCCTTTTTATTATTGATATCAACCGGCTTCTGCGCCAGATCATAAAGAGTGATTTCGCCCGGTGAAGCAAGAAACAACAATCTTGGGCGAGCAAGACACCATGCCCGATTGAAAGCTTTGATCTTTTCTTCAAGTCCGTCTTCACATTTTAAAAAAACAACTACCGGATTATTTTCAACAAAAAAGATCTTATCAGCGCCGACTTTTTTTGCGGAACTTATCCATTCCCCTTTTTCTATCCAATCACTACGGTTCCTGCATGAAGAGGGCGTATCGGAAGCAGAATGCAAGCTACCGTTTTTAAAATCTAATCCATCATACAAAAGGTCAAGAAGCATCATGTCCTTCCTGAGTTATTAATATATTGATGCTTATACAGTGAAGCATATTGGATATAAAAACATCTTTGAAGAAGAAAGCTGCTTGTATGTATATCAATTATCGTCATTCTTTATTTATTCAAAATATTAACTATAAAAAATTCATACCTAAAAAAAGCCGAATCAATTAACTTCTCTACAAATCCATATCACTTTTCCTAATATTCGTACATTGTTTACTTCTTCTCCCTGTAAATATGTTGGAGAATATCGCTCGTTTTCACTGATTAAAACAAGTTTATCGGGCAACTTTTCTATCCTTTTGACCATGACGGTATCATCAATCCCAATAGCATATATGGCACCGGCTAAAATTTCCGTTTTTGACTGATCAACAAGCACAGTGTCACCGTTTCTCAACTCTGGTTCCATGCTGTTCCCGCAAATATCCATAAGAACCATATGTTTTGAGCTGCCTTTTCCTCTTAGCCATTCTTTTTGAAATGAATAATATCCTTCAATATTCGACCCGACCTCAAAAGAACCGCTACCAGCCGACAACCTGGCCTTTACTTTTGGAATCATCTCAAACATTGATTCACTGTCATTTAATCCGTTAACATGTTTATTCCCTGAACCGGTTTGAATCCACTCCGGGTTCAGGTTTAATTGCTGAGAAAGAGTAGCAAGCCATGATCGGGGAATAGATTTTTTTTTCTTTGCTTGACTTATTGCAGAGCTGTCTACACCCAAGATAAACGCCAAATCTTTTTGAGAAGAGATATACCCCTCATTAACAAGTCTTTTATAAAATGATTTAAAACAATTTGAGTTCATATTTATATTTATATTTATAAAAAATTAATTGATATTGATTAATTTATAT